>JAUNIR010000196.1 GCA_030523345.1 Lachnospiraceae bacterium | reverse complement strand
TGATGGAGGAGTTAAATGCATTGGCAACGCAGATAAACCAGGCAAATATAAATTCATGTGAAACAGCCGCAACATTGCTTGGAGGGGTATGGCCAAAGTCAGATTTAACCTCGAGGCATTTATGTACATCCATGGGAACAGGAATGGGAGCCATGAGCGACTGGGCTGCAGCAAGGCAGGGATGTGGAGCAGGAGGACAGAGAAGTAATGTAATAGCACAAAAAGGAACAAAAGAAGGATATAAAGATATATTAGCGGAAGAGTTTAATGTAGCATGGGAAGTAATAAAAAGAAATAAGTTTTTAAATGCGAATAAGGACTTAGCATATTTGTGTATGACATTAGCGGGTACGATAGTGTCATATAGAGAAGGAAGTAAAGGAAGGGTAGTAACATACCCTAGTCATGCAGATAATGATGATTTATTGAAAGCGTTATTTGATGGAGGAGAGGCAACACTATATGCGTGTTCAGATAGTACAGGAAAATGCTTAAGAGTAACACAGGTAAAACATACAATTCCTGCAGATAAAGCATTTAGATTAAAAGTAGCAAAGACATTGGGAGAAATAACAAAGAAAGCGATAAATGATGAAGCATTGACACAAGAAGAAATAGGATTTATAGAAAATGTAAGATTGCCATTATATAAGATGATAAATGTGTTGTCGGCATATAAGAGAGCAGAGTTTGATTTGAGAGACTATGCAGATGTTGTAACAATGGATTTTATATATCAATACATAGGGGAGATACTGGATGTGATGTTTGCGGAGACGGCAAATTTAAGGAATGCGCAAGTATCCGAAGAAGAGGTAGGAAAGTTTATGAAACAGTTACAGAAAGCGAAAGAAGCGATATCAAATAGGAGAAAGGATGCATATGAGCAAATGAACCAAGCGTTAATAATGGTAGAAACAGCAAAGGTATATGAAAAGAAAATAGAAAACACCTTTGACGCCCTTCAAAAAGGTATGAGATGATAATGAATCTAGGTTGTAAAAGTATATTATTTAATGTTGATTTTAGGAATGTTACATCATATAATTATAATGAAAATAAAATATATTTTTTTGTAACCATGATTGCGCGAGATGTGTTTAACCTAATTAATAATACTCTTTTTAAAGATAATGTAATTTTATTGTTTGGAACTAGAAGAGTCGGGAAAACTACTCTTTTAAAAGAGATTGTAAAATATCATGAATCCATGGGTAAAAAGTGTGTATATATGGATTGTGAACATGCAGCTTCAAGACAAAAACTTGATACAACAAATGACCAGAGTTTACGGTTATTAACGGAAGGAATAGATATACTAGCAATAGATGAAGCGCAGAATATCGAAACGATAGGAAAAACATTAAAAATAATACATGATACATTTCCGAAGGTGCAGGTTATAGCAACAGGATCATCAAGTTTTGATTTAGCTAATAAAACAGGAGAGCCTTTGGTTGGTCGTATGAGGCAATTTTTATTATATCCTTTTTCTGTAAAAGAAATTTGGAATCAAGATGGATTTTTAAAAGTAACCGCTAATATTGATAATTTTTTAAGATTTGGTTTGTATCCTAGAGTTTATCCCATGGGAGAAAAAGATGCAATAGACGAACTAGAGACATTAGTTGGAGGATATCTTTATAAAGATTTGTTAACATTTGATGGAATAAGGAATTCTGAACAAATATTAAGTTTATTACAATGTTTGGCATTACAACTTGGTTCAGAGGTATCTTATTATGAGTTATCGAATAGCTTACAAATTTGTACTAATACTATAAAAAAATATATAGATTTATTGGAAAAATGTTATGTAATTTTTAAAATACCCGCATTATCAAGGAATATGAGGAATGAGATAGCTGGAAATAGGACCAGGAAAATCTATTTTTATGATGTTGGAATTAGGAATGCGTTATTAAGTAGTTACCAACCTATAAATATGCGCCCAGATGCAGGAGGAATATGGGAAAACTTCTGTATAGTGGAATTAAAAAAGAAAGCACAAAGAGAAAGAAGACATACAAGATATTATTTTTGGAGAACAGTTTCAGGAAGTGAAATAGATCTGATAGAAGAGGAAAATGGGGAATTTAATGTTTATGAATTTAAATTGAGTCCAAGCAAGAAGGCGAAATTACCGAAAGGATTTGCGGAACATTATAATGTGAAGAGCTTTAATGTGATAAATAAAGAAAATTGGTATAAATATTTTTAAGGAAAAAATATAAGGAAGGAGTAGAGAGATGGTAGGAATATACACGATAGGAGGAGGGGAAATAATATACGGGGTATTGAATGCCGTTTCTTTACTTTTAAATGGTGGGAGTGGAACTCTAAGGGCTCTTATAACAATAGGGGCAATTTCAGGAATATTTGTTATATATTATATGTTTGTATTAGGGAACATAGAGTATATTGCAAAGAAAT
>JAUNIR010000195.1 GCA_030523345.1 Lachnospiraceae bacterium | reverse complement strand
TGGAGGATTAAGATTATGATGAATGATAAAGAATTAAATGAATTTGTTTTAGATGATGATTTATTACAGGATGTTACAGGAGGTATAATAGGAAGTGTACCATCACCAACAGAACTAAGAAATATTACAAATGAAGTGAAACGTCAAAAGAGTGCGAATACAGGCCTGTGTCAATTTTGTGGAGTTTTTAAAAGCACTACTAGTATCCAAGGGAAACAAAGAATGTTTATGCATATTAAGGAATCACATAATTTGAGGTAACCAAACTTTTTTGAAATTAACAGATGATGATTTAGATATGGTTATAGGCGGACAGAACCTTCTATACAGGGGTGAAAAAGTTAATAAGAATAGTCTTTTACTGGATGATACTGTTTCTACGCAACCTATCAATTTATTAAAAAGAGATTCTGTAGCAGCGAAAAGGTTTGGTGGAAGAACTGACGGAATAATGTCTTGTTAGTTCATTAGTTTAAATCAGAGTGATAGGGTAACAACATTTTAGTTTTGTGACATATTTTACCAAGAATATTTTTATATCATTGGGATAGGACTCCATCATTCAAGTATCGTGATTTATTTGTTCTATAGTTGTATGTTGCATTATGGAAAAGCAAATGTACTGTGATTTTAACTTAAAAAGTTGAATACACTTTGAATACAGTAGGGATAGCGTGCTCTCCTTTCCTTGATTTTACTGGGTTTGTGAGAGGTACATCGACTTCGAGTCCCGTCTCGCGCTCGATAAGCACAAGAAATGACATCCGAATGGATGTCATTTTTTTGTGCTAGAAGCTCAGCCGAAGACTCGAATGTTCTCGTCTTCTACGCTTCGCTTCGGTCCGCGCAAAGCCGACGTCCACTGGATAATGTCATTAAGTTAAGATATATATCTATTTTATTTAAAATTTCATAAGAAAAGGCTTGACAAATAGTCAAAAAAATGCGGCGAAGCCCCTTGAATATATTACATTTCAGGAGGGCTTTTCTTATGAAGTTTGCATCTTATGTCAAATCAGTTTTGCTGGAACTGATTGATTACTATGAAAAAAATCCAGCTTCTTATGTTAAAAATCCTAACAAAGATTTTGTAAGAAATCGTAAACTTAATCTTTCTAGTACAATTAAGTTGATTATGTCTTTATCTAATAAGTCATCTCAGGATGAAATACTGGATTTCTTTAATCATAAAGACGAAACGCCTTCTCTTTCAGCTTTAATTCAACAAAGAGAAAAATTATCGGATAATCTATTCCCAACACTTTTAGCTGCCTTTAATTCTAAATTTCCTTTGGAAAATAAACATAAAGGATATCAACTGCTAGCATGTGATGGTTCAGACATAAATATTTTCCACAATCCCAATGATTCAAGTACATACTATCGCAATCCTGGAGCGGAAAAGGGGTTTAACGAAATCCATTTAGATGCTCTTTATGATTTATGTAATCGCAGATATCTTCACATAAATATCGATGGTCGACATGATCAGAACGAGCAACGCGCATTAGTAAATTTTATTGATAATTATGAGTACAATCGCAAAACTATTTTTATAGCTGATCGTAACTATTGCTGTTGGAATGTGATGGCTCATGCTCAAAATAAAGGGGTATATTTTCTTATTAGAGCAAAGGACATTCATAGCAATGGGATACTAAAATCATTTCATTTCGATAATTCAACTACAACAATAGATTCTTCTTATGACTTAAAGCTAGTTCGATTAAAACAAAGTATAAATAAACATAATACAGATGCATATCGAACGATGGCCACAAATGTCAAGTTTGATTTTTTACCAGTAAGTACTCCTGGCGAATACCCTATTTCACTTAGAGTAGTTCGTTTTCTAATTGATGACAATCGATATGAGGCTATTGTTACTAATCTGCCTCAATCAGAGTTTTCTATTGATGAAATCAAAGAATTATATAGTATGCGCTGGGGTATAGAAACATCTTTTCGAGAATTAAAACATGCCCTTGCATTAAATAAATTCCATTCAAAAAAGGTGAATCACATACATCAAGAAATCTTCGCCAAAGTAATTATGTACAACTTCTGTTCAATAATAACAATGCATGTTGCTCATAAACAGAAAAAGAAAAAGCATACTTATCAAATAAACTTTTCCAGAGCCATAAAAGAATGTCGATATTTCTTTGCTACAAATGCTACGGATCCACCTGATGTTGAAACTGTAATACAAAAATACATGTTACCGATTCGTCTCGGAAGAACTAACCCTCGCAAAGTTAAGATTCGAGAAAAATCAACTTTCTTGTACAGATAATTCAACATGAATAGAATACCTTATTTTGAGGCAGATGAAAATCTGTCTTTTTGTCGTACCATACTATTTCTGGAAATATCGCTGTTGATTTAATTCTGTCAAAATAGAAATCTGATCATACGTTAACTTAATGACATTATCCA
>JAUNIR010000194.1 GCA_030523345.1 Lachnospiraceae bacterium | reverse complement strand
TCATATGAATATTGTTTTCGGACAAGCAGATTTGTCTGACATAGATGAATTGATAAGAATGCGAATTGCATATATGATAGATGATTTTGGCTCTATAAGTGATGAAGAGCGAGAAGGAATGGAAAAACAACTTCCCGATTATTTTGCTCGAAAACTTGGAACAGAATTGATAGCGTTTGTTGCAAAGGATGGAAATAGAATTGTATCAGTTGCATATCTTCATATTATTGAGATGCCAGCAAATTCAATATTATTGAATGGTTTGTATGGAGATGTTCTTAGTGTTTATACAGAACCAGAATATAGAGGTCAAGGATTATGTACGAAGTTAATGAATAATCTTGTTGCTTATGGGAAAGAAAAAGGATTAGGCAGGATAGATTTAAAAGCAACATCAGAAGGATTACCAATATATAAAAAAGTTGGATTTATTGAGAAAGAGGCAAGATATACAAATATGCAATATAAAATATAGTTGTTTATGAAATTGCAATTTTTTCGCACTAACTTAAATAATATAAATAATATGAATATATAATATAATTACAAAAAATGTAGAATTCTACAATTTTCACCTTAAATAAAATCATATCCCCCACATATTTTTGCTGTAAAAATAATTACATGTAAGTTATAATAAAAGTTAATCTTGTGGAAAATATTGTATAGGATTAATTAATAACCCATACATAAGTCTAAAAATAACCCAACAAAAAGTAAAAAATTCATGAATAAAAATAAGAAGCTTAGAAATTTTTATATAAGCATGGTAGTGCTGTTTGCTGTAGTAGTTACTATTTCTACTGCAGTACTTACATTTGCCATTATTAACAGATGCGAGAAGTACATGTTATCAAATACTTCTGCACTAGTATCAGCAGATGCAACGCAGCTCACTCTTAATATCAACTCACATCTTGATGGAATTGAAGGCAATGTAGCACTTATGTTTGCTGACGATGAATTTACTGAGTATGATTCGGCAAATTCAGGGCTTGATGAATATGACAAAATAAAGATTGAGAGCAGTATTGCAAGCCGTATTGTAGATTTAGGTGCACTGGAAAACTATAGTGATTTCTGTGTAGTTTATAGCAATGACAATACAGTAGGCTGGAAATCAAAAACAACACAAAGCCTATATTCTAAAGGCGGAATATATGATGATATGTGTTCATACATAAGTGATGAAAACAAACAGTCAGGTTGGAAGTTTGGTGTAAAAGACAACTTTGACAGAATGTACTATGTAAAGAGATACAATCAGAATGCAGTTATAATCGCATCATTTTATACAAGAGAGTTAGAGAGAACCTTTGAGTATCCAGAAGAACTTCGTGGTATGACAGTACGTCTTGTCGATGATATAGGAAATACTGTATATTCATCCAACACTGAAGAGATTGGAAGCAAAATCCCAGAAGATCAGATTGAGTACATCAATAATGAAAACGAATTAAGCGTTATTACAGAGTCAAGCATCATTAATACAGGTCGTTGTAAAAATGGATGGACAGTAATGTGTATCGTTTCAAGAGATGACATGATGAAAGAATTTAACTCTTTAAGAAACTTTGCATTTACTGTATCTGCAATAGTACTTGTTATTGTTTTGTCTATTATTGTGACACTATTACGAAGACTATCAAAGCCAATGGATGGTTATGTTGAGGACCTATCAGAAAAAGCTACAATTGATGATCTTTCTGGAACATTAAATAGAAGAGCATATGAGGAAATAGCAACAAAGCAGCTGGCTGAACATAAAGATAAAAACTATGCATTTATTATGCTTGATATTGATTTCTTTAAATCAATAAATGACACCCTTGGACACGACTGTGGCGATGAAATAATTAGCAGAATGGGCAAACTATTGTCTAACCATTTCATAGAATCAGAAGAAATAAAACCTATAATTGGTCGTATTGGTGGAGATGAATTCACAGTATTTATTAGTTTAAATAATGAAAATAGTGAAAATTCTGTAACAGATTTGATGCAGAAGCTGTTGGAATCATTCCTCACCGAGTTTGCAAAGGAAAGAGAAACAATACCTTTATCATTAAGTGGTGGTGTCGCTTTTTATAATGAAGAGCTGTCTAGCTATCAAAAGCTTTATATGGCGGCAGATTCAGCACTATATAAATCAAAGGAAAATGGAAAGAATCAGTTCACAGTCTATAAGGGCGAGGATTCTAATGAATAAATATAAAATAAAAACTACAATTTTATTATCTATATTTATGCTGTTAGGCTGCTTTGTTTGTGGCTGCGCTAAGGTTGAAAGCAGTGTAAAGGAAACATCAGAAGCTAGCAAGATAGCTTTTTCATGGTGGGGAAATGATCCAAGACATCTATATACCATGGAAGGTGTAGATGAATTCATGCTTGAAAATCCTGATATCAGGGTTGAATACAAATATGGTATCTGGAACGGAT
>JAUNIR010000193.1 GCA_030523345.1 Lachnospiraceae bacterium | reverse complement strand
TCCAGTCCAAGTCTTCTCAAATCATCTGATAACTCTATCTTACTTAATGCCCGCACATCAATCCTTTCCTTCCAAACAATATATTTTTTTTCATAATAAATGTAAAAATAAGAATTTTTTTCTATACTACCACATTCCGAGTGGTAATTATATATAGTCAAAGTAGTAATAAAAAATAGTAATTGAAAATGGTCGAAAACAGCCAAAATCTATTTATTTAGTATATCTAAGTAAAAATTCTGTAATACCAATAAACGTAAAACCTTTATCATCAACCATTTCTTTAATTGGTTTATTAACAACTACTATCTTTGTTATTTGATCATTCAAAAGAATATATGGGCGTATTTCTCTTTCCTTTGTCTTAGCATCTGATATATCTGCTGTAACCTGTATATACATCCGCCTGTTTCCTTTTATTGCGTAAAAGTCGACTTCATTTGTCTTTCTAACTGATTTTCCATTTGTATCTTTTTCAATAGAATCGAATTCCCCTACGCTCACTGAATATCCATTATAAAGTAGTTCGTTAAAAACTATATTCTCTATCATCTGTCCTTCATCTGGATATATAAAATTCAGCCTGGCATTTCTTAGTCCAGTATCTTCAAAATAGTATTTTCTTAGGGCACCTATTTCCTGTCTTCCCTTTAAATCAAATCTTCTCGCTTCGCGTATCAAAAACGAATCCTTAAAATAATCAATATATTTCTCAACAGTATGCTTATCTATTCCATCTTTTTTGACACTCTTATAACTATTTGCAAGTTTCTCTGAATTAAGAAGCTGCCCCGTAGATTCACTAAGAATATTACAAAGTTCATCCAAAGATTCACTTTTTCTCAAATGATTTCTTTCAATAATATCCCTAAAATAAGTGGTATCGAAAAGCTGGCGCAGGTATTCTTTCTTTTCATTTTCTGATTTCAAAACAGCAAGAGGCATTCCGCCATACTGCATATATTCGTATATTGCTTCTATTTCAGATATTCCTCTGTATTCGTAAAACTCTTCAAATGAAAGTGGTGCAATGGTAATGTTAATTGCTTTATCTCTGAATTCTGTAATGATATCTGAAGATAACATTTTCGAATTAGGACCCGTAACATACAAATCTATATTCTTTTCTCTAGATAATCCAAGTATCACATCAACAAATGATACAATTTCCGTATCATTAGCTTTGGCTAATATAATGTCACCTCCTGTAAGAGCAGGATTAAGTATGCTAAATACCAACTGATATTCATATCATTAATAACGCAAGAAAATAATCGACAAAATTGTAGAATTCTACATTTTTGTCGATTAAATCCATTTAAACTATTAAAATCTAATTATACTTCTATCGGAAATTCCGATAAAAGTTTCTTTACTTTAATTTAAATATGACGAACTATAGAGTTATCCATTGCAAATACTAATTGGTGTTTTTTCGGCAAAATTAGTCTCCATTGTCCATGTTACAGCCTCACAATTTTTCATTATCAATACCGTAAGCAGATTATCAATACCCTTCTCTTTCCATGCCTGCAAAAACTTTCTTGTAGGGTGTTCAAAAATCTCCTGACGCAATTTTTCATCAGTATTGACTTCTATTTCCCCAGTCACACGAATTTGTACTCCATTTGCATTAAAGCACATTTCTGCTTTAGGATTAATCTGAAGCTGCTTAAAAACATCCTTTGTTGAAGCTGTATGAAATACAATTCCATTTTCATCTGCTCTAAATAACATCATACCTCTCACTCGTGGTTGGTCACCATCCATTGTTGCTAAATAAAAGCCCAAATTTGCATTTAATAATTCATATATTTTCTTTTCTTCCATAGTATATTTCTCCTAGCATATCCTTTCATTTATCATTTCATCAAGTATTTCAGCCGCACATCTAACCATTTCAGGACAAAACGTTCTAAATAGGTTATTCTCTTTGATAATTTGCATATCTTCAGCTTTAGTCAAATCATATCCCAATAAATCACGACATATTACGCTTCCGTTTTTTGAGATAAAACGATTCATAAACTCTTCAGCTATTTTATACGCCTTAGCTTTGCCCTCTAAATCATCACTTTCACAATGTCCACATCGAAGGCCAAGTACCATAAGTGCACCTGCTACTGCTCCACATAATTCACCTTTTCGTTCTCCTCCACCAAAATTTGTTCCCAATCGTAGGGCTAATTTTTCATCTATTCCTAGCTCTGTTGCAAACGCCGTAAAAACGCCTTGTGAGCAGTTAAAGTTATTGTTGTAATATTCAACTGCTTTTTCTGCATGTTTCATAAGTCCCACCCCTTTTCATTCAAACGCTTCATTGTATAGCCGAAGAGATTCAATTACTTGACTTCGCTTATCATCAGGAATTTTATCCAGAATGGTTTTAAATTTTTGATCCATATCTTGTTCTATCTTATTAAATCTTTCATTACCTTTATCTGTAAGATTTAAAACTACATATCTTCTATCTTCTTTTGATGGTTTCC
>JAUNIR010000192.1 GCA_030523345.1 Lachnospiraceae bacterium | reverse complement strand
AAAGGAAATCTTACCTGCAGTCGCAGCATACACAGGTGATCTTGCCAATACAGTACTTGCTGTTAAGGAAGCAGGAGGATCTGGATATGCACAGTCAGAGATGTTAGTTGAAGTTGATAATATACTTAGTGAAGCTAGAAAAGCTCTTAAAAATCTTGAGGCAGAAACAGTTAAGGCAGCAGCTGTTGTTGCTGGAAAAGAAAAGGCTTACTATTACAGAAACAATGTAGTAAAGGCTATGGATGACAAGCTTGAGAAACTCTGTGATGCAAGCATCTGGCCAATCCCAACATACGGAGAGCTGATGTTCGAGGTATAATTGAGCAACGCAAAAATAAAAGAATAGACAACTCGTGCTTGCACGGAAGTTGTTTATTCTTTTTATTTTTATAGTGCGAAGCACGCGATCGAGATGGAGCGAAGCGGAATCGAGATTGGCGCGTTGCGGAGTAGAAAGCGCGACCAGCGCGACCGAGATGAAGGGAAGCGGAATCGAGGTTGAGGCGTTGCGGAGAAGAAATGCGCGACAAGCGCGAACGAGCATCGGAGGGCAAGGAGAAAGATAAAAGCTCATCCTTACCCCGAGATAAGAGAGAAGAGGTCAATTTTCAGAGTGAATTCTAGTTTGTCATAGTAAATTCGAGAGAATATCAAATTATAGTGATGCACCATTGTAGAGTAGCGATATAAGACTCGTTTTTTATGAAAAAATGGTGTAAAATCGTTCTCAGCAGAGGAAAAAGGGCGCACCTTACCAAAGGTCGAATTTAGGGCATTTTTTCGTCAGATTAAATTCCACCTGATTTTGAAATCATATGAGGATGTGTCCCGGTATGTTTTAATTAATTAACAGTAGTCTTCTTTGGGAAGGAAACTTTTTGTAGTTTTGTCCCAAAGAGGTTGGTCATCAGGACCTTTCCAGTCATCCCAAGGACCGCTGGAGTATCCATTTCTCAAGCGATATGCTTGAAGATAATTTAGGGGCCATCCATCAGAGTCTGCAAACTGCCATGGGTTGGTTTCGATATCATAGCCCTGTTTGACCCATTGACGAAGCGCGTCACGTTCAGATTTTGTCATAGGTACGCATTCGTCCATTTCATGGAAAGATTCCATGTTTAATTGGTAATCGATTGACTTCTTTTGAAATTTCATTATGACTGCCCCTCCTTGCTAAAGATGGATTTGTTGAGTGTCACTTCCTGGGGAGGAATTTGGTGACATTTCAGCAGATCCATTACTTTTTTACCGTAAAGAAATGAAAACACTTCGTAAGGACATTTGTCTCCAAGACTCTTACGACTGTAGGAGTTGATGTGGTCCATCATAAGAGAAATGTCATCCTGGGTATATAAAGAAAAATCTTCACCCTTTGGAATAAACATTCTTATAAATTCGTGATTTCGCTCGGCTGATCCTTTTTGATAAGGTGCACTAGGGTCACAATAGAAGATACGGGTTCTGCGTTTCCCTGCTTCATTGAATTCAATAGCTTTGGGGTTAGAAAACTCACTACCATTGTCAGGAAGACAGATCTGGAAAAGTGAGATAAATATTTCATGTCCTAAAAGGTTATATAATTGATTAAAGATATCAATTACAGATCGAGAATCATTATGGTCACGAAGGAATGCCAGCATCATTTCTGCTTTGACAAAATGGACTGTAAGAAGAACTTTACTACCTTTAACACCTTCAACGGAATCTAGTTGTGTGACAGGAGTATCAGGATTTTCTTCTAAATATTTGGTGAAGTCTTCATATTTTCGACCTACTCTGCAGGACTTATCGACCTTGATATGAACTTTTTGTTTGCGCTTTCGAAACTTAACTTTTCTAGCCAAATCTATGTTGCGAGCGGAAATAGCCTGTGAATCAATTAATCGATAAATAGTGCTCTCACTAACCATAATAGTGTCTTTATTAGTGACACAGATATGATGAGGAGATTGCTGCTTTTTTATAAGAGGCGAAATAATCTCATCAAGATATAGCAATTCCTCAGCAGAAAGAGATATTCCAGTACGAGATTCAGATAATGACTCAAGATATTCCTTTTGAGCATTGTCAGCATAATAAAAGCGTTTTTCTAAAGTACAACTAGACAGTCGCATAGAACAACCATTGCAAACATAAGGTGGTTTAAGTAGTTTAGAGCAAATTTCTTCGACGAATTCGCTACAGTTGTTATTGCAAGCAGGACAGTTGCTACATTTCTTATAATTACGATCAGATTTGCAGGTAATACATACGTGTTTCTTGTCACAGTTATTGCGATGTATGCAAGCATTGAATTTAATAAAACGATAACCAATTTTAGAAAAAACGAGATGATTACGAACTTCCTTTGATATAGTGGAAGGGTGCTTATCAAGAGCATTACCAATCTCAGAGAAAGAACAATTGTTAGAAATCATCTCTTGAATAGTTGAGCGTTGCTCAAGTAATAAATGTTTTTGATTAGCCATGTCAGTACCTCCTGATTACCGGGACACAG
>JAUNIR010000059.1 GCA_030523345.1 Lachnospiraceae bacterium | reverse complement strand
GAACATAAGAGTAGGACCTTTCTGCAGAGCTTCAGGATCACCGCCTGAAAATGCGAATACAGCCGGAATAATCATCATACCGGAGAGAAATGCGATTCCGGTATCGAATATTTCAATGTTTCTGACTGATTTTTCAAGGTCATCGTTCTTTCTCATATATGAGCCGTATGTGACCATGATACCCATGGCAACTGAAATTGAGTAGAAAAGCTGTCCCATAGCATCAAGTATTACTGAAAGTAACTTGCTGAATGTAAGTCCTGTAAAGTCAGGAAGAATATATACCTTGAGACCATCAAGACCTGTTGTTACAACACCATTCGCATCATTTTTAAGAGTAAGTGAATATATAGCTATGCCAATAATCATTAAAAAGAGCGCTGGCATAAGAACTTTAGAATATCTCTCAATACCACCTTCAACGCCAAGATATACAATAATTGCAGTAGCAGCAATAAATATAATTGCATAAATAATAGGTGCTACATCTGATGTAATAAATCCAGTAAAGTAACCATCTTCTACTGTTGCTTCCACATTTCCTGCAATAAAAGTGCAAAAATACTTAAGTACCCATCCACCAATTGCACAATAATATGGGAGAATAATGATTGGAACAATACATGAAAGTATACCGAGCTTGTCCCAGCCTTTATGAATAATGCCATATGCTGTACGTGGGCTCTGCTGCGTCTTTCTACCGATTGCAACTTCTGTAGTAAGAAGTGTAAATCCAAATGTAAGTGCAAGAATTATATAGCAAAGAAGGAATAATCCTCCTCCGTTTTTTGCTGCAAGATATGGGAATCTCCATATATTACCAAGTCCTACTGCACTTCCCGCTGCCGCAAGAACAAATCCAATTTTTCCTGAAAAACTACTTCTTTCGTTCATAAAAATCCTTCCTGTTTTATATATTTATTTTTACTTTTATGATTACGTATGTTAGTTGGTATTTCTATTGTTAATCATTTCTTATTCAGAGAGCTTTACAACAACAATACCATTTATTATAGCGATTGAATCGTCATCCGGATAAACCTTAAGGCTTGCAAATTCCTCGGACGATGCAATATCTGCCGGCATATCAATGATTTGTGGCGCGAAGCCTGTTCTGTATTTCATATAATTTTTCCAAGATTCCCTGTTAATAAGATCCCTTGCATTATATTCATATCCAAGAATTACTATATCAGGATATACTTCGTTAATATCCGTCATATTCTCGTCCACAATTTTGAATTCACCAGAAAATACAACTGGCATGTTATCATCAAATCCTTCTGTCTGACATATTCTCGTTTCTAAAACTGTAAAGAACGATTTCATCTCTTCCTGTACAAGATTCATTTTAATGTACGCTGCATTATTAGAATAAATGTAACTTACAGTAATTACCGTGAGAAATATGGCGCAAACTGCTGATGGTATTTGGAACCTGTTCTTAGAGAGCTTTTCCATAAGAACAGCTGGCAAAATGAGAACAAAAACTGTAGCAAATCTCATAAGTGTGTGAATACTATAATTTTCATCTGTTGACATCAGATATACGAGATTCACAGCAATAGGCATTACTATAACACCTAGTAAAAATAGTCCAATTTTAGCTGCCGGAAGCTTCTCCTTAATTACGCACAAGATAGCTACAGTCGCTGCTACAACTAGGAATAAAATAGTAAACACCCACATGCAGCTTGCCGCATTTATTCCATTCCATTTTATATAGAAAAAGTGTAAATATGTCTGTACGAGCCTTCCCGGAATTTTTGACAAATTGAGGGCGCCCATATTTTCAGCCCCCTGATATCCTGTTGCCGGTGGCTTCATAATGATTAATGAAATTTTATTAATAACAAGATACAGAATAAGGCTTAAAACAAAGGTTATAATGTACTTCACACCTTTTCTAACTATATCTATTAGCTCCTTATCTGATGTAAGTAAATCTATAAGAATTATCGAAAGGGCAAGTGTTACTGCTACCGACAGGTATGCCTGATAAAAGCCTGCCGACAATGTGAGCAGAATTATTGCCTTTATGTCAATATATGAATCGCATACTGCCACAGCCATTACAGCAAGTAACAGCGCTAAGAAATAATACGTTGCAGAAAAATTATAGGCAAATGTACTTGTGACTACAGGATATACAGAGAAAATACCACCTATAAATCCAGCGAGGAAATCTGACTCTATACAAAGAGTCTTTACAACAACCATCGCGCTTAATGCAAGCAACACAAGAGAGGCTGCTATATTAAAAAATGGAAGGTGAAGATTTCCAAACATTAGATTGTTAATCTCTCCACAATATCCAAGAGCCCATCTTCCAAGTCCAAAAGTTGTCCCAAGTCCATTTAAAATTGTGGCATCATGATATATATAGTTATTTCCAAGTGCATACCCATGTGAGAAAACTCCACATATAATTGCTGTAATAAATGCAATCTTTTGATACTTTGATAATTCTTTATATGCTGATTTTATCCAGTTCGTGATTATATCCATGCTGTTATCCATTTCTATCTTTGATTATCAATATTTATGTTTGTTTTAATCTTTTTATTTCTGTTTCTTCTGCTTTGAGTAATTATTCACGTAGTTATCATGCATCATTCTTGATTCATCAAGACTTATAGTTATATCTACTGATAGCCTTTCCGTATAGTTCTTAACAACTGCCATTTTCTGCATAAGTACAGCCAATGCCTCGAAGTCATCCTCATCCTCAGCCTTGATGGCTGCCCCTACACCTTTCACTAGTACAGCTGTAGTATCCTCAAGGGCTTCATTAATACTACTAATATCAGTAACTTCTATTTTCTCCCCAACCATTTGTGAAATATCATCAAGCTGAGAAATAATAGCTCTACCCTTATCAGCCAGCGATCTTATATCATCGCTTCTAACGATTTTTATATTGTCATATTCTGTTTGTTCTATTGTAAATTTGTCATTTTGGGCAGTCTTGCATACATTTCTATAACATATTTTCTCAAGAAGTCTTACACGCTCCATGGCATCATCTTTATCAGTTCCGCAAACCAATACCCCATGGTGAAGCATTAATACTACATGATTTCCAGCTTTAAGAGCTCCTGTTACCGCATTTGTTAATTTGTCGCTACTAGGCATTCCATACTCTGCAAGTCCGATGCCTCCAAGTCTTTCCTTTTCCTCAGGTGTAATATCAAGAGTATCAAATCCAGCAAGACCAATGGCCGTTGCATATGTCTGATGAGTATGCACTACAAAATTAACCTCTGGAAAAACCTCATAGGCTGCTTTATGGACAGCTCTTTCTCCCGATGGTCTATTAACATTAGTCCACTTTCCCGTAGTTATGTTAACCAATACTATGTCATCATTCGTCATAGTAATATAATCAAGTCCACTTGGTGTAATAAGGTAATTATCGTCATCTTCCCTAGCGCTAATATTACCCCAGGTTCTTGCAACAAGTCCCTCTGCAAGTAGTTCTCTACCAACTTTTATTATATTTGCTCTTTTATTATTATCCATAATTTGCATCCCTTGCTATACTCGAAAGCATATCTCATATATAATACCATATTTGTCCTTTTAATTGGCATCAAACATGCATAATATGGTAAAATTGCGATAGAAAATGTAATTTCAGAATCTTTGGTGCTTTAATGACTAATATAGCAATTTCAGTAAAAAAAGGTGGGGATGAAGCCTTAGCTAAGTCCTTTTCTCATAAAACAGGATTTCCTATTCTTGATGGATCTGATACAGCATCTAGTCAGGCTGATAGGAATAAAGATAGCTTAAATGTTCTTTTTGACAAGTCCGGAGTCAGTCTGACTGGCTATGGCCTTTCTTACCAGGGCGACTTTGACGAAATGCTTCGACGCGTTACTGAGGGACGTCTACTTCACGAGATGCTTGCAAAAGCAACTAAAACCGACATACAGAACCCTGTGGCCATTGATGCAACTGCTGGCATGGGTGAGGACGCTTTTATTATTGCCGCTTGCGGATATGACGTGACTTTGCACGAGCAAAATCCTGTTGTTGCACTACTTCTTAAAGATGCAATAAGACGAGGAAAGAAACAGCCCATAATAAAAGATATAGTATCAAGAATGCATGTTATGGAAGGCGATAGTGTAGAGATTCTTTCGAATAGACTGGATCCTGTTGATTTAATCTACTTAGACCCTATGTTCCCTGGACGCAAAAAAAGTGGACTCATTGGCAAAAAGCTTCAGTTAATTCAGAAAATGGAATCCCCCTGCTCTGTGGAGGATGCACTGTTTGATGCCGCCATATCTGCTGGCCCTTCAAAAATCGTTGTTAAAAGACCTTTAAAGGCTCCTTTCCTAGCTGGCCGTAAGCCAAATTATTCGTTAGATGGCAAGGCTATTAGATATGACTGTTACACATACTAATGGGGTTTAAAATGGAAAAAGAATTAGATCAGGTAATTAAAGAAACAATAAATGACAAAATAATAAAAATTGTGCTTAGTAATCCAAAGAGTTCCAAGTTCAAAAAAATCACTATTGCTAAGAAAGAAAAAGGTTATCAGGCTGAAAAGTTAACAGATACACAGGCATTCCATGAAAATCTTGAAAATAATCAGCTTGCTCTTTTCTGCTACCAGTATATGGAAGATTCCTTTAAGCAGCTAAACGCCTGGGATAAAGAAATTGAGTATTCGATTAAAATATCCAAAAAGGGAAAAGTATTTGTAAATAAATCAAATTCATCTGCATCTATAAAATCAACTAATACTAATAATAGACAGAAATCCTACTACCTAGAAGAAGGGACTATTATTCCTCCTTTAGTTGATATGGGTGTCTTTACTAAGGACGGAAAAATTATCAAGTCTATGTATGATAAATACCGCCAGATTAACAAATTTTTGCAGTTTATTGATGAGGCTATTACAAAAGCAGATTTGTCATCTGTAAATATTGTTGACTTCGGCTGTGGCAAATCGTATCTCACGTTTGTCGTATACTACTATCTTACATTTATTAAAAAAATTAAGGTTACTATGACAGGTCTCGATCTTAAGGAAGATGTTATTAAGAAATGCCAGGAGACTGCAAAAAGATACGGATATGACAATCTAACGTTTAAAGTAGGGGATGTTGCCTTATATGAAAGTGAAAAGCCTGTTGATATAGTGATTACTTTGCACGCATGTGATACGGCGACCGATTTTGCACTATATCATGCCATTAGATGGAATACTAAAATTATAATATCAGTTCCTTGTTGTCAGCACGAACTTAATGCTCAGATCGAATCTGAAGATTACAACATTCTCACACGTTATGGTCTTTTAAAGGAACGTACAGCTGCTATAATGACAGATGCCATTAGAGCCAATCTCTTAGAGTACTCTGGCTATAAAACCCAGATTCTCGAATTTATTGACTTTACTCACACACCTAAAAACCTTCTTATTCGTGGAGTGAAGTCTCGCATACCAAAGGATCATAAAGACAAACTTCTTAGTGAGGTTGAGGCCCTTATTAAGGAATATCATCTTAACCCAACCCTATATAAGCTGCTCATAAATGCAAAGTAGTATATTTATTTACGATTTATCATTATAGAAAACCTCATGTCTTTCTGATTTTCTATACAGAATGAATATGCACCTTCGATTTTTGTTGGATGAATATGTGTAAATACCTCGTTTCCATCCTCATCTATATATTGAAGCGCCACATATCTTTCTGCTTTGTCATCTTTATCCTTTTTCTCTTGTTTAATGAAAACCTGTACTCTTGGTGCACCATCAAAATCAACAGCATATGATTCCCCAATTCTCACAGGATTTTCAAATGTAGGAAGTTCTTTTGCCTTGCCACTAGCTCTACTCCAGTCATTTGCCGGTGCCATATCTTTTGTTATTGTGACAATAGGATTTACTCCATTCTGATCTTCATAAGAATAATAAACGTCTTCTATAACCTTCTTCATCTCATATTTTTTGCAATAAACGTCCTTATTACTACTCATATATGCATAACCATTCATAAATAATGAGTATTCAAACAGCTTATTGTCCATTGAATTTACGTTATAAAAGTTCTGATCATATTGATGAGTACTAAAATACTTCGAATTAGATATTATTTCTTCTGCAGTTTCATTTCTGCATGACATTATTAATAATTCCATACCATCATAATTTAATGACTTAAGATTATTTTCTGAAATACCATCTAATGTCTCTGCACTAATGCTAATAACAACTTTCGCACCACCCGCACGAAGGTTTTCTAAAAATGAATCTATATCTGTAAACTTATCTTTGAGTCGACAATCTTTCTTATATTTTGCCCCCAGTTTATCTATATTAAGACCCGTTTCTTTAGAAATCCTCTTGGCAAAAGCCTCCTCAATTTCTGTCTTCTGATAGTCGTCCTTTCCATCAGTACTAACATCTTCGCCTGTTATATTTACGATAAAATCTATGCCATCATGGGTCATAGATACATCTATCATGCCAGTTGGTGATGGAAAGAAGTCTGGAACTGGACCTGGATCAACCTTCAATACTCTTGTCCCAGTGATTTTTGCCTTAAATCCATATTTTTCATTTACGTAATTAACAGCATTTTTCTTCGCTACATCTTCATATTTTTTCATCATGGCCTTTTCTTCCTTAGTGTAGCCACAACCTGTAAGCATAAGCATAGTAATTAATACTGTTAATAAGACTATGTAATTAAATAATTTGCTAAAATTTGTTTTTTTCATTCTCTTCATGGTAGTAGTGAATTCTCAAAGCAATAATTAAGATAAATAATGTGTGAAACAGCTATTACTACACTTCTTAGTACCTTTTTCTCATACGACATTTCTTCTGATACATGCTCTAACTCATTCCATTTCTCAAATGTCATTTTGATCATGTATTCAAGCTCTTCACAGAAAAAATTATATGCACCATCTATTGGATATGTAGACTTTTGAAGTGCCAGAAGTGATGATATATTTTCCATGCATAGAACCTGCTTAGCAACTACGATAAAGATAAGATAGGCAATCTGCTCCGCATAATACTGTTTCTTAACAGGGCTGTCAATATAGCCTTTTTTCACATAATTACTAAGCATAGAAGGCGTAATTGTAAGGTGAAGCGGCTCTAAAGTATCATTTATATACTTTACTACTTGTTCAAGATACAAGCCTACATTTGGTATTTCTTCATACCTAGGCATTCCTTTTTCCGTTACAAATTCTATTATTTTATCGCTGTTATTTATAGCCATAGTCAAATGATCTCCCTTAATCGCTAGAACTATTATAGTTAACAAAACCTAAAACTTCAACAAACCTAGCTCACAGTTTGTACTAACTTAAAACAGGCTTCTTGACCTTTTTACGAATGCGATTTATAATACCACGCATAAGGTTTTTTGAAAACCGATGTGATAGTTTGCATTATAAGGAGAGTTTTTATGAATTACAAGATTATTTCAGACTCATCAGCTAATCTATTAAATCTTAGTGCTGTAGATTTTGCTACAGTTCCACTCCATATAATAACTGATACTAAGGAATTTACGGATGATAGTTTCCTTGACGTGAGTGCAATGCAAAATTATCTCTCCTCTTATAAAGGGAAATCTTCTACATCATGTCCAAATGCACATGAATGGATTGAGGCTATAGACGATGCAGACGTAGCATTCCTTGTGACTATTACAAGTAATTTGTCTGGTGCCTGCGCATCTGCAAAAGCCGCTGCATCTATGTATGAATCAGAACACCCTGATAAAAAAGTCTATGTTATTGACTCTCTTTCTACAGGTCCTGAGATGGTTCTTATAATAAATAAGCTTGCTGAGCTCATCAAAACTGATGCTGCTTCTGAATCAATATATACCGCTATCTGCGAGTATCAAAAAACAACTCACCTATATTTCTCTCTTTCATCCCTTGATAACCTTGCTAAAAATGGGCGTATTAATTCAATTTTAGCAAAAGGTATAGGAATTCTTGGAATTAAAATTGTTGGGAAAGCAAGTGATATAGGTACATTACAACCTATGGACAAATGTCGCGGTGATAACCGTGCTTATAAATGTCTTATAAATCATATGAAAAAGCTAAATTATAATGGTGGAAAAATTGTCATTTCTCACACTAGTAATCCTGCTGGTGCTTACGAAATGAATGACCTTATAAAGAATGAATTTGGCTACGAAGACGCGGTTGTAATGGAAAACCGCGCCCTATGTAGCTTTTATGCAGAACCTGGTTCTATACTTATAGGATTCGAAGCTTAATCTTCTTTTACCATAAAAAACATATCCGATCCAAAGTCCTTCAAGACTCGTACGTTTTCGTTATAGCCTGTTCCACTGAAGGACTGTTTTAATTTGACGCCTGCATACATCATTGTATCACCGTACATAACATGTTCCTCATAGGCTCCGTCGAGCTTAACAAAATGTGCCGCCACATTATGAACTAATGAATCTGGTCTTATATGTACTGGCACAATTGTGTTTATAAGATTCCCGAAATCCTTTATATTATGCTTTACTTTATTATTAAAAAATCTGTATTTAGCATCTTCACCAAGTCCATTTGGCTTATAGCACATTAGCTTGGCATTAGGCTGCAAAAGTTTTTGCATAATCATACCCACAGCTTTGCTTCTATCAGCACTGACGCATGTCCATTCCATAATATTTCCATCGCCAGTTAACACACTTCCCACCTGTGAATCGTTTTCAAAGCTTCTACCACGGTAAAATTTACCATACTGGAAGACTTCTCTCCATTCCTTATACAACGCTATCTGCTCTTTAATGGCATCTCTTTCTTCCTTACTCAGATCACACACATTACATTCATATCCAAGCACAGCAAAGCTAGCAACATTAAACCTCGTTTCAAGCGGTGTTCTTCTTAGTGTCTGATGATTAGGTATATCCGAAACATGAGCAGATATCGACGACAATGGATATCCATAGGTATAGTTATTCTGCATTTCTGCCCTACACAATGCATCTGTATTGTCACTAGCCCATATCTGTGGAAAATAGCTTAATATTCCAAGATCAAACCTATTTCCACCGGATGCACATCCTTCAAATAGTATGTCTGGATACTTTTCTGTAAGGGTTTTCATTATACGATACAATCCAAGCACGTATCTATGAAGTACTTCTCCCTGTCTTTCACAAGGTAGTGCCTTAGAATATACATCTGAAAAAATACGATTCATATCCCATTTAACATATGAAATGTCTGCACTTTCAAATAAGGCTGACATCTTATCAATAATATAATCCTGTACATCTCCACATGTTAGGTCAAGAAGTCTTTGATGTCTTCCTTCAGAGTGTGGTTTATAGTCAATATCTATAGTCCAATCAGGATGGGCCATAAATAACTCACTATTTACATTTACCATCTCTGGCTCAACCCATATTCCAAAGTCAAGTCCAAGAGCTTTGATTTTATCTACTAATGGCTTAAGTCCACCAGGTAGCTTCTTTTCATTTACATCCCAATCCCCAAGAGATGTAGAATCATCATTTCTGTTTCCAAACCAGCCATCATCCATTACAAATAGTTCTACGCCCAGCTCGGAAGCGGCCTTTGCAAGCTTATAAAGGTTCTTACTATCTATGTTAAAATATGATGCTTCCCAGCTATTTAAAAGGACTGGTCTAACTCTCTTTTTATATTTTCCTCTGACAATATATTCGTTTACAAAGTCGTGCAAATTATGGCTTAATGAATTGAATCCATTATGACTATACGTCATAACAGCTTCTGGACTTTCAAATTCTTCCAGGGAAGAGATTATAAATTCAAAATTCTGTGGATTTATTCCCTGTATAAACCTTGTTTTTCCAAATGAATTCACCGAAACGCTCTCATAATGGTTTCCGCTATATATAAGGTTAAATCCATAGCATTCCCCGCTATTTTCAGTAGTATTACAATCCGAGAGCATAACAAAAGGATTACTTCTATTTGAAGAAGTTCCTGTATAGGATGAATTCACAAATTTTCCAGAATTCACGGTAACATCATATTTTTTCATTTCTCTTGCCCATGCGCCGGCAAATGTCGTGAAGACAAAATTAGTCCTATCAAAATCGATTAACATACTGAGCATACGATTTATCCTAATTGGTTCTTCACCCTCATTTATTAGCTTTGCACTTCTTATTATTACATTGGATTCATAATAAACAGAATAGTAAAGCTTTAATGCCAGTTTATTACATTCATCCCTACACGTGATTTCAAGAGTTTTAGCATCACCGCTATCATCAGTAGCCGAAGGCATATTTTTAAGCATATGCTTTGAACTAAGAATCCTCCCATCTTCAAATCTTAGATCAAGAGTATTACTTCCATCAGAGTTTCTCGCTTCAACCATTGGTTCTCTAATATCACCTTTTCCAAGAGTTGAAAATTCGAGGCTTAAATCTTCTAGCGAAAAGCTAGGCATATCTTCTTCATAATTAATAGTATTACCTGGAGAAAAACTTCTCTGCTCAGTAATTCCATCAAGACTATCTATTCTAATTTTTCTACCGTAATATAAATGCTCTAGACATCCACAATCTTCTCTGGCTCTAAAGGCATAAGTTGTATCTTTAGTATTTAGTACAAACAGGCCATCCTGTATTATTATCATGTCGTTCATAATTGCTATTCTCTCTCTGAATTCAGTATTGCTGATATTTCGTCTATTTTTTCATCTGTAAGAATATATTTTCTTTTGAACAAAACAAGGGCAATTAAAAGGCCTACTATCGGAATTAATGCCATTGTCATTCTAAGTCCTAAAAGAGAGCCATTTGATACTATACTACCTGCTGCCTCTGTAGTATCCTCACTAATCTTAAATACTGATAGACACACTGAAGCGCTCATAACTGCAATTCCTGATGCAAGCTTAACGACAAATGTCTGCATTGAGAATATGACACTTTCGTCCCTTCTTTTATTCTTCCATTCCCCATAGTCAACTGTATTGGCAAGGAAAACTGTAGTAAGAACCGTTAACATGCCAAATGCTACAAATATGAAAAAGCCGGGAATAAAGAGCATATACAGATTAATACTAGGCATACACATTAGTATAAATAGTACTGCATATCCAGCAATTGCCATTGTAAAACTGATAAAACATATCTTAATAGCATTGAAAAATTTTCTAAATAGTGGGAAGAAAAGCATCATCGATAAGATTTGAATTCCACCACCAAAAGCGTTAAATAAAGTATAGTTGTCACTCCAATTAGTACCACCTAAATCATACTTAAAGAAATAAATCAAAAGATTTGATGTAAGGTAAAGTGAACAATTTACAAGCACAATGGTTACTACGACATATATTGCCTGATCATTTTCAAGGAGCGCTTTAAACATTTCCTTAACCGTTGGTGCTTTAACGTCTACCGTTGATTTTTCCTTTATCATGGTACAGGTAATTACAATAAATACTATGAATAAGATGGAAACTATGAGTGCAAAATACTTAAAACCCTTTACCTCGTCACTTCCCCCAAGGATATTTACACACTTCATTGTGAGAATCGTGACAAGAGCAGAGCCAACTCCTGCACATGATCTTGCCAGGGTAGTTAAGTCCTCTCTTTCCTTTCCTCCGGATGTAAAAGCAGGAATCATTGACCAAAATGGAATGTCCATCATTGTGTATGTCACGCCCCACATAACATACGCTATAGCAGCATATACAATGAGTCCGTTACCACTGAGCGTAGGAGGCGCTGCATATAAAAGATATAAAAGAACAGCATTAAGTAATGTTCCAATTAAAAGCCACGGTCTGAATTTGCCCCATTTTGTCTTTGTTTTAGCAACAAGTATTCCCATAATCGGATCATTAAATGCATCAAATATTCTTGCTGCTAAAAGAATCATCCCCATAGCTATTGCACTTACACCTAAAACATCTTGATAATAATAAAGCACAAAGCTTGCGGAAAGCATATATACCATATCCTTCCCCACTGCCCCTAAACCATATGCTATTTTTTCTTTTCCTGATAAATTCATTTTTGTAACCCTCGATTTTATATTCAACTTAGACCAGAACTAAATAAAAGTTTTGTCTCTTTATCTGACTACAACTTCAACAACCGTTTTTTCACCACTAATAGTCTCAACTGTAAGTTTTCCTGAACCTGTCTCACCCATTGTTTTGATGTAGGTTCCACCCATACCTCCCATGAGAGCCATGATATCTGGACCTATAAGTTCAACAGCACCTTCTGCCTTAAGCTTAATTGGATCATTGTAGTACGGAAGAACATTTCCGGATTCGTCAACCATTTTTATTCTTACTGCTGCCACATCATAAGTATTATTCTCAGTCAACATACTGTGGTCAATATCTGCTACAATGTGTGCCTTCTCAACCGGCTTAACCACAAGCGTTTTTACAACTTTTCCATTCTTATACGCCTCAAACTTGTAAGTTGTAGATGTGTTGCCCCAGTCTCCAACATACTTGTTGTACAGTGTTACTGCATCTGTCATTTTCATATGATATCTAGCTACTAAGCCTGCAGCCTTTAAATACATGATTTTTGACAATCCATAGAGGCCAACCCTAGCCGCTTCATTTAACAAATCTGTAAGAGCCTTTGCCTGACCTATGCTCATATTCTCATTTTTAATGATTGCATCCCCAATATAATCATCAATAAGAATTGGTCCGTGCTTTAAATGTTTGAATTTTGAATCTGATGAAAAATACTCTTTTATAAACCCGTCATTTTTATACATTTTTACGCTGTCTGCGTTTGTAAAAATATAAATATCATGCCTGTTACATCCCGGATGTTCGCCTATGTCCATAGTAGAGCTAAGTTCAAGTACCGGTGTTTCTTCTTGTTCTGAAGCATATACAAAAGCTGCCATCTTTGGATTTCTGAACATATCCATAACTCCGTGATAACAAATTCTGTCTCCACTACCGAAATCTTTATGTGTGTTATAGTCAAACATGCACCAGCCAAAGCTTCCTGCTATATCTTCTGATGCTGCAACACTTTCAATCACATTAGCATGTCTTATAGCATGTTCTGTTCTTTTTTCCTCCCAATCATATACTTTGGTTGGGAACATATGTCCATTGTACTCGCTTATAAGATATGGCTTATTAGTGTCTGAGGTAACAGATGCTTTCTTATCACAACCTGCGTTATTTCCTTCATGTGAAAAATCATTATACGTATAAACATCCTCTAAAAAGCTACCCTTTTTATAACATCTAACGCCACCCGTCTGTCTTGTTGGATCAAGCTTTCTCGCCGTTTCATTGGTCCTTGTATAGAATTCGTCATCATCAACTGACTCGTTAATTCTTACACCCCATAAAATGATAGAAGTATGATTTCTGTACTGCATAACCATATCTTCAACATTTTTTACCGCCTGATTTTTCCAGTCCTCATCTCCGATATGCTGCCATCCCGGGATTTCTGTAAATACAAGAAGTCCAATCTCATCACACCTATCAAGAAAGTGATGTGACTGTGGATAATGCGATGTTCTCACAGCATTAAGGCCTAGCTCATACTTGAGAATATCCGCATCCAGTTTCTGCATTGATTCTGGCATTGCATATCCTACATATGGGTAACTCTGGTGACGGTTTAATCCCCTAAGTTTTAACTTCTTTCCGTTAAGGTAAAAACCGTTTTTGTGAAATACAGCTTTTCTAAACCCAAAGCGGACTGTCTTTTCATCAACAATTTTCTCGTTTTCATCTAAAAGTACTGTTTTTAGTTCATATAAGTTAGGACTATTGATATCCCACAAATCTATTCCACCCGTATACTGGGTAATGCTTAATTCATTCTGATTTTCTTTGACTTCCTGCTCTTTTTCAAGCTTCTCATACTTTTCTTCACCATATTTTTTCAGGTACTGCTCGACCTTGTAACCACCTACTGCATTAACTAACTTCACTTCTGATATAGTTGCAGAATTAGTTCCGCCCTGCTTTATTTTTGTCTTCACAAATACATCATCTATAAAGCTCTTTTCCTTAATATCAATGTATACTTCTCGGTAGATTCCACCATATGTCATATAATCAATGACAAATCCAAACGGAGGTATGTTTAGTGTCTCCCTACTATCAACTTTCACAGCGATGATATTATCTTCTCCAATATTAATATACTTACTTATATCAACAGTAAATGCTGTATATCCACAATGATGCTTATGTACAGAGACTCCGTTAATAAATAATTCGCTATCATGTCCAACAGCTTCAAATGTCAAAAGAACCGTCTTGTTCTCAAATGTGGAATCCGCATATAGCACCCTTCTGTACCCACATAGCATCTGGTATTCCTTCTCGTCAAAATAATGGAATGGAAGTTCCTTCGTCGTATGTGGTATTCTCACTTCCTTAAGGCCATCATCTAAATACCCCAGAGTAGTCATCTCCACGTCAAATTCTTCACTAAATTTCCATCCGTCATTTAAATAAATTCTTTCCATGCTGTAACCCTCAATTCTATGTTTTATCTTGTCTTCCCTTGTTTGTTTTGCGTAAACGTTCTACTAATTCGATATACCGTTCATCAAAATCTCGACCACCTCATTAAGTGCTTCTTGATATGTGATATCATTTTTTATTAAAATGTCCCTTTGAAAAAACTGTTCTAGTGACGCCTCAAACATTAGCTTTACAATAGGAATTTCAACATCTCTTATTACGCCGTCCCGTTTACCCTTTTCTAATAGTGCGAAGGTGTCTTCCCACCCGTTTTCAAGTCTTATTTCCACCTGAGAATAGATCTTAGGATATTTATCCTTAAGTAAATATAATTGCCTAAAATCTATATCCATGTACCCAGATGGCATTACATTTAACACGCCTTTTATTTTTTCTTTAAGACTTAATTTTTCAGACTTAATAATTTCTGCCTGCGCTTCCTTAATTCCATCAAACAAATAGTCGACCATAGCTAAAAACAATTCATTCTTATCACTGAAAACAGTATAAATAGTCTTCTTACTCATCCCAAGGTTTTTAGCCAAATCGTCCATCGTAAATTTAATTCCCTTTTTGTTAAAAACCTGTATTGTTCCATTTAATATCTGATTCTTTAATTCTGTCATTACCTTTAGCTCTTTCTTTGTGACTTACTATTCCCAGTTATTTTAAGTATTGCTATTCAATAAAAAAATCTTGGAAACTATTTTTATAATTTTAGTTTCCAAGAATATCTTAGCATAGTTATTATTTTTTTACAATCACCTAATATTTAGGTGTATCATTT
The DNA here is from genome assembly GCA_030523345.1 of Lachnospiraceae bacterium. Taxonomy (GTDB): domain Bacteria; phylum Bacillota; class Clostridia; order Lachnospirales; family Lachnospiraceae; genus UBA2868. Next base: position 350 of record JAUNIR010000059.1, on the reverse strand, counting down.
TTTCTATTCAATTGTTGGGATTCTTGAAATATTTGAATCTGTGAAAATATCGTACTCATCATAGCTTGTAGTACTGAATTCTGATACGACACTCGATCCGATTGTTCTTATAGAAGCACCTTCAAATCCTTTTTCCAAAAATTCTTTTTTTGCCGCCTCTAGTACTCTTTGATGACTTAACTTTTTATCTCTAGGCATAGCATCCCCTCACATTTAAGCGTCTCATTCATACTAACTCTTTCATTCGTGCAAACTCATACAATTATTATTTTCATCTTCCCTGCTTCTTAACACCTCATCCCAGTGCTCTATCACTTTTTTCGCAATAGACGGATCATACATAACTCCTA
>JAUNIR010000191.1:1664-2508 GCA_030523345.1 Lachnospiraceae bacterium | reverse complement strand
GAAGTGAAGTCTTTATTCTCTCCTCCCAATCAATAAGCGTATTTATACCAGGTACAAGAATAAGACCTTTGAAGCCATGAATATTCTTTGAAAAATTCTTCATATCCTCTTCAACAATTTTCGACTTTCCTGCTGCTGTAGGAAGAACAATCAAAAAAGCTTTTATTCCAGCATCTCTTTTTTTCTGAATCTCCTGCAAGCTGATTGTTTGATGCTCATATAATTCAACAGATCTATCGATTTTCAGTCCATTATCAATAAAATCAGTAGTATCTTTTCCAAAATATTGTTTAATATCATCCTCTATTCGATTATCAAAAGCACAGTCTTCTGTGGAGAATCTGAATAACTTTATCCCCCACAATGCACATGTATTTTGCTTTCTAAGTTGATTTATGTACCTTTCTACACCTATTATCTGAGGGTGATGGTATGTAACTCCATTTTCTTCAACGGCTATTTTTTTGTCCCTAGTCCTTACAAAATAATCAAGAAAATAATTCTTTCCATCTTCATCACATATTCCATATTCTCTCGATAAATATTTAAGCGCATTGATTCCGTAAGTATTCGAAAAACTTTGCTCAAAATGAAGTTCCAATGGTGACACATCTGCTTGCTCTTCTCTATCGCTTATTGTGACAACGTAATCCGCTGGTATTGTCATTTCGTTCTTGCTAAGATACTTATCCACCTCTTTCTGATAATATCCTAGGAATCGAAATACTCTATTAAACATATGCATGTAATTATTTTGCTTATCTGTGATAAGCATGTATGAGAATACAGGTTCATCCTCTTTATGATCACAAATATTGTCATCTATTATGACCATATCCACTCC
>JAUNIR010000191.1:0-1654 GCA_030523345.1 Lachnospiraceae bacterium | reverse complement strand
AGTACCTCCATTTGGATAAACAACTTGCTCCCTTAACGAGAAATCCGTGTGCTGAATTATGAACTTGTCTTTCGAAGTATTAGATTCAACCACTGCTCATTCTCCCTTCCCGGTCTTACATCTCCGGTAATCCAATAATCCTCAATCGATATATTATTTGTGTTTTTTATAAAATCCTCAAAAGTATCTATGGTAAAATCGGTAAAAAATCTTCCATTTCTTTCACCTTCAAATGTCCCATATTTGAATGATGTATATATAATTCCATTAAGGCATAGCGCCCTAGTCATCCTAACAAATACATCTTCCAATTCCTCTTTTGGCAAATGTAATATGGATGAACAAGCCCATATGCCATCATATCTATCTATTTCATCGAGTTCTTGAAAAAGCATTTGCCTCACATCAATGCCCGTGTACTCACTTGCACTCTTACAAAGCTTCTCTGATCCATCAGTTGCTACAACATCATATCCGGCCTCGATAAAGTATTTAGTGTCTCTTCCTGACCCACAGCCAAAGTCCAGCACCCTTATTCCCGATAGTTTCCCTAGAAACCTATCCTGTGTTTTTCTAAAATCTACAGATACAGTTCCTTTAACAAATTGATCTGCATTCTGATTATAGTAATCTAATGTTTTAATATTCGTATTTTTTATATTCACAATCATTCTCCATAAGGCTATATGTGTTCCATTTTACCATTTATACTGATGTCTCTCATTAATGATTAAGTTTATCATAGTCTCATTAGCCATGCTGCTCAATACCATTATATAAGTCTGATCTATACTCAATCAATCCATTATTCTCAGATATTTATACTTAATACTTTTACTGCAACTTTTTTTGTCATCTCCTTAATGTCATGCTGTCCGGATGTTTCAAGAACGTTGTCCGGATAATCCAGGAATGATTAATTAAGTTTTTCAGACAGACATTCCGCCAATTCACCCATTGGTTCATCGCAGCTAACATCAGCATAATAGTCATGCTCAATAATATCCTGTAGAATGTCTTTCATTTCATTTTGTTCTGCTTCATTTTCGTCAAGAAACTGAATAATGTCTTCACATATCTCCCAGATATTAGCTATTTCCTGTTGATCATCAATATACCTGTCATATGAGAGAGAAATTAAATTTTCCTGGATCTCATTCCATTTATGTATTAGCACAGAGTCTGTAGTTGCATTTTTTATCATTAGCGCGATATGTCTATAAAAGCCATAATCGGAATCTGCTTTCATAATAATCAGGTCAATCAGATCATCTTTTGACCAGGTGCTTATGACTTCCTTAAGTTTCCTAATATGTGCTTCATAATAATATTCCATTGCTCATTATCCTCCTGTTTATACTAGATATTGATAGCACATAGTGCTCCATAGTTAAGTTTAAGAACAACCTCCGCTTTTGCTTTCTTTCCAATCTTGTCATACAGTCTTCCCGCGCTGTAACTTTCACCAACTACAGTCTGATGACTATTTGCTACATATCCTATCTGACCAAGTCCCTTTACAGAAACCTTTATGGCCTCCTTGTCATATTTGTTGTCAGGTTCCTTCTCAAGTTTCACCTTCATACCTTTCTTAAGAAAAGCCTGTCCATACCAATGATTTGTTCCAGTAAGTGTAAAATATACCTTCATTTGC
>JAUNIR010000190.1 GCA_030523345.1 Lachnospiraceae bacterium | reverse complement strand
ACAGGGCTAAAGAAACCAGAGGTTACCTGCCAGGAATTGAGGAGGGGAGACGACAAAAAGAAATATTTAAAGGAGGGAATGACAAATGAAGGAATATAGAACAAAGCAGATTAATTTTAGAGTTACAGAAAGCGAATATGCCCGTATCAGTGAGAGAATGCAGGAGGCAGGGATTAAACATCCTTCGGCATATTTAAGAAAAATGGCGATGGATGGGTATATCTTAAAGCTTGATTTGGGTGATTTACAGGAAATTCAAAGGTTAGCAAGAATCAATTCCAACAATATAAATCAGATTGCAAAACACGCAAATGAAACCGGAGCTGTTTATAAAAATGATATTGAGGACCTTACCGTTGGGCAGCGAGAAATACAGAAGCTGCTCCGCGATATTTTTTCTGAACTGGCAAAGATTCAGTAGGAGGGATTGTTATTATGGCGGCAACGAGATTAATTCCTATGCATCTGCAGAAGAGCAGGAGCATGGGACAGTGCTTAAAGGAAAAAACTGATTATGCGAAAAATGATGAGAAAACGGAAGCCGGGGAATATGTATCATCTTATGAATGCGATCCAGGCACCGTGGATTTGGAATTTGAAATCACAAAGAATCAGTATGCGGTTAATACCGGAAGGAATCCCAAAGAGAAGGATGTGATTGCTTACCAGATTAGACAATCCTTTAAGCCAGGTGAAGTTACACCGGAAGAGGCAAACCAGATAGGATACGAAACGGCGATGCGATGGACGAAAGGAAAACACGCTTTTATCGTTGCAACTCATGTGGACAAGGCACACATCCATAACCACATTGTTTACAATTCCACCACACTGGATGCGCAGCATAATTATAAGAATTTCTTCCTGTCGTCCTTTGCGTTAAGGCGCTTAAGTGATCTTATCTGCTTGGAACATGGCCTTTCTGTTATTCCTGAAAAGAAGCCGGGGGAGTGGCAAAAACGGACAACTTACCCGAAAAAAGAAACCAAAAGAGATGATATCCGCAATCTGATTGATTCGATTATTGAGAGGAAAAGGCCGGATAGCTTTGATGAATTTTTAAGAGCACTTGAAGGTAACGGCTATGAAGTTAAACGGGGAAAATATATTTCTGTTAAAGGAAAAGAACAGAAGAATTTCCTGCGACTTCGCTCACTTGGAAACGGATATACAGAAAAAGATATTGAAAAGAGAATTGCCGGTGAAGAAATAGAAGAGGTGCCTGTAGGTTCAAACAAAGCTGCTTCAGTTAAAACTACAAAAGAAAAAACGGAACGGAAGCTGGATGTGGTTCTTGATATTCAGACCATTATTGCAAAGAATAAGGGCCCTGGATATGAACAGTGGGCTAAGCTTCATAATATAAAAGCTATTTCAAAAACACTGATTTTTTTAAGTGAAAGAGGGCTTGAGAGTTACAGAAAGCTATCTGCTGTTGCAGAAGAGGCAAGTGAAAGGTTTGATACTATTACCTCTAGACAAAAAGAAATTGAAAAACGTATGAGCGAAATTAAGGAGCTACGCCAGCATATTTTTAATTATGCAAAGTCGAAAAAAATCTATGCAGAATACAAGTCGAAAAAATATGACGAAAGATTTTTTGAAGAACATCGTGAACCACTAACGCTTTATATGGCTGCAAAGGAAGCCTTTAAAAAATATGATGGTCCGATTCCAACAATCAGAGAACTCGACGCAGAATTTCAAAAACTGCTTCAAGAGAAACGTCAGCTATATTCAGAATATAAAATTGCCCGGGCAGAAATGCAGGAGCTTTTAACTGCAAAACAGAATGTGGAACAGTTTTTAGGAAAGCAGAATTTACCGGAGCGTGATATTCAAAAGAAGAAAGATGAGGCATCTCTGTAGATGAGAATTTTAGAAAAATGGTTTTGCAGCTCCGAGCCGAAGGTGAGGTTTTGGGGGATTGGGGCGTGTAACCCCAACAAGCTAAACCGATATTCGCTATCGAATATCATTGCTTGCAATCTTTTTAAGAACTTGTTTGAAAAGGAAAGGAATTTAGATATATGAAAGAAAAATATTATGATGATCCGAAAGAAAATGCAGCTTTTTTAAGGCATGTTGATGTTGTTACAAATATGATTTTAAAGTATGGTCCGGCACTAAAAAGGAAATGGGCGAGGGAAGCATTGTTTAATACAATGTGGCTGGATTGTTTCTTCAAGGAGACAGCGGTTAAGAGATATATGGCATATTTTACCTACTATATCTCCTCCGAGGAGTGTTTCAAATGCTCTGCCTGAAATTTTATCAAACATGACAAAATCAAATTGACGAAACAGATTTGAATAAGTATAATTGAGACAAAATGAAAATGACATGTTGCTGTGAGGTGGAAATATTTATGGAAACAATTATGACATTAGAGGAAGCTCTTGAAAGAATTGCAGAACTTGAAAAGGAAAATGCAAAGCTTAAAGAAGAAGTTGAATACTATAAAAATAGAAAAGCCAGCGGACGTCAGAAACATAATGCCAAGTGGAGGGCTATCTAT
>JAUNIR010000189.1 GCA_030523345.1 Lachnospiraceae bacterium | reverse complement strand
CACCATAATTTGATGCTGACATTACAAGTTATTCACCTTCAACAAGTTCAATAAGTTATTCCGTTGAAGCATTATCTACAAGCTCTGCTAACATGCACTTATCGCCTATCTGAATCTCTACCTGCATATTCTTAGTCTCCTCCACTACTTCTTCATCTACCTCAGAGTTTTCTCCAATTTTACCTGCCACAAAAATAGATGTTGGCCCATCCGCTCCGCCAATTATTGATACCGCTGTTCCGTTCTCATCAGTATGAAACGAAGCATGAGCTCTTTCATAAATGAAAATACCTACTACCGCCAAAAGAAAAACTAACACTATGATAAATACAATGATTAATTTCTTTTTCATCAATCCGATTCCAATCCTATTTACACAGATCCTCATAAATCTGTTTTACTACTGTCTCGATATTTACACTTCCCAGATATCCAAAAGGAATCTTTCTCTCTCTTACAGCTGCAATGAACTTCACATAGCTGATGTGGTTCATATAATCTGTGTAGAAGTATACGTGATCCTTATCATCAAGCATTTTTCCATCCACAGTTTTATATGCATTTGGTGGAATATATAGCCAATCAGGAAAAAATGCCTTAAGCTTGCTAATCCAGTTAACATGACCACCTACAATAACAACATTCTTTGCTGCTATTGCTTTCTTCATATCGTCAAATGAGTCTTCTGCTACAGCCTCAACATCATTTTCCAATCTATAAACAAAGTCTCTTAAAGCGATAAGCTCATCTCTTTCAGACTCATATTTCTTATTCATCCGCTCTGCTTCATCGAACTGCTTCTTTGCCTGGCGATATAATTCACGCAGATTCTTATTTTCAAGCTCGCGCTCATTCACCTTGCGACGAAGCTCTGCTATTTCCTTCAGATAATCCTCTGTGCTGGCCTCACCATTGCTAACCGGAGCCACATTGATAATTGGCTTTTGAACAGAAGGCTTTTTCTCAGTCTCTTCCCTATACTGAATATTCTCCGGCTTAAAGAGCATATCTTCTTTTTCAAAATCATCTACTGGATCTCCCGTAAGATAACCCAGCTGATAATCAAAATCATCTGCCACATCAGTGAGGGCAGCTACTGTGCTGTATATAGCTGTGTATTTCTGTACCTCCTCAAAGGTATAATCTTTCTTAGGATTTGCCGTCTTAAGCACTGCCAATGTTCTGGCCATCTGAACACGCAGGCCCATGTTATTATCCATACATAAGAACACATAATCAGAAGGATACCCCAGGTGCCTTAAGCAAGCTTCTACAAACTCGTCATGCTCATGATATACTTTCGTAGCCTTACGAAAATCTCTGAAATCTCCATGGTCATAATCCTTAATCCATAATTCAATCTGCTGAACACACTCTTCAAAAAGGCCATCCTCAAAATCAAGAAATTCTCGTTCTTCCTCGTTATCACTGATATATTCTTTTCTAACCTTATCTAGGAGCAGATATAAGATGGAGCACGATTCATCCTGCTTTATATTCATAAACTGACACATTCCCAGAATTCGTCCTATTGTGCCGTAGCTGTTTCCACCCCATTCATCTTCAGAAAGCGAAAAGATTTCACTGGTTGAGATAATGCTGAAACGCTTTAACTGGTTGTATTCTTTCTTGTGATATACCTTATAAAGATATTTGATTAACTCAACACAATATCTGTCTCCAAGCTTTGCGCCATTGTACATAAGACGCACCATCTTTTTCTGCAATGCAATCTTAGGCGCAGCCGTCCAACGTTCATCTTCTCCATACCATCCAGCTTCATTGAACTCCTGGAGCTTACCGCTACAATGCTGAATAAAATCCTGCTCTATCAGCGCAAAATCGTATTCCATATCTTTTGTAACAAACTCGTCTAGGAAGAAGTAGTCAACCCCTGTTGTATCTGGAGCCACCTTGCCGCTTTCCTTATTCATCATGTCCTGCATAAAAAGCGCAAGCATCTCCCTTGATACGCCAGACGGTCTATCATCATATTCAAAGTCATCCTCGTCATACTCAAAATCCGGATTAACAAATGGTGGTCTTGTAGCCATACTTCCTCCCAATAAAAAATGCACCAAAACTGACTTCAGCTCCGATGCATTCAAATACTTTATATTATTTCTGCCTCAAAAGCTTTTTATCCTATCAATCCCTTATAGAACTCTATTGCATTTGCAATATCCTTATCATCAGGATGTCCTTTACTTGTTCCTCCAACCAACTTAAATGGTCCAAATGTATTGTAACCATGACACGAAAACTTACCGATTACCGTAGCGCTCTTATTCTCAATAGCTTGCATAAACGACTGCGAAAAATCTTTATTCATAGCGCTTGTAGTAAGTAAAAATATCTTTTTATTTGCTGGCAGATTAACTGATGCAAAATTGATAATCGACTGATGAAGGTTGAACCCATATACACCAGATGCAAAACCAATTAGGTCATATCCAGACAAATCTTTTTCCTTTACTTTAGTAGCATCAATTACATCTACCTCAAATTCATTTGCTATTGCATCTAC
>JAUNIR010000058.1 GCA_030523345.1 Lachnospiraceae bacterium | reverse complement strand
ATTTTATGTACCTTGTCAACCTATGCCATGAGAATGGAATAGGTGTTATTCTTGATTGGGAACCGGGGTGTTTCCCAAGAGATGATCACGGCCTTTCATATTTTGATGGAACATATCTTTATGAACATCAAGATCCTAGACAGGGACTTTCGGCTGATGGTCAGATGTGTATATACAATTTTGGACGTCCAGAGGTTTCTAATTATCTCATAGCTAATGCGCTTTTCTGGATAAATGAATATCATGTAGATGGTATTAGGGTTAATGAAGTGGCAAAGATGCTTTACCTTGATTATGGTAAGTCGGAAGACGAATATGTTGCTAATATATACGGTGGAAATGAAAATTTAGAAGCTCTTGAATTTTTAAAGCATTTAAATTCAATTAATGCAAAAACTAAAACAGGCGCAATGATTATAGCGGCTGGACATGGATATTTCCCTAAGCTTACAGAAGATTTATCTAAAGGTGGTGTAGGTTTTAGCTATGAATGGAATAATGGATTTGCTAAGGATATAACAGAGTTTATGTATTATGATCCGGTTTATCGTGCACCTCATTATGATGAGATGATGTTAAGTACAGTATATGCATATACTGAAAAATACATTTTGCCACTATCTCATGAAGAGGCGATAGATGCCGGAGGCTCCGTTCTTAATAGACTTCCTGGTAGTGCAGAGAAAAAACGTGCAAATTATAAGTTATTAGCAGGATATCTATTTGCGCATCCTGGAAAGAAACTTATATATATGGACCACAAGCTAAAAGATTCAGACGAATATTTGGTCAATTATATTAAGGATGTAATTAAACTGTATAAGGAATCACCTATGTTATACGAGTTGGATGATACAGATGAAGGCTTCGAGTGGATAAATAATATTTCAGCAAATGAAAACATTATATCGTTCCTTCGTAAATCTAAATCGGGAGAAATGTATCTAGTTGTATGTAATTTTGCAGATCTTCCATATGAAAAATATGAGATGGGGGTTCCTTTTAGTGGAAAATACAAAGAAATCTTTAATTCGGATGCTATTAAGTATGGTGGAGAAGGCTTTGTGAATGGTAGAGTTAAGACTTCTAGGGCGGTAGAAAAAGATTTTAGAGATAACTCTATTAAGATAAATCTGGCGGCTTTATCGATTAGTATATTTAACTGCATTAAGGCATAAAAAATACTATAAAATCGGTTGTTTGAACAGTCGTAATTCGTTGATATAAAAGGGCGTTTGTGATAGAATTTAAAGGATATGGACTTGTAAATTGAGGACTTTAAAATGACATTTATTCAGGCTATTATTCTTGGCATAGTGCAGGGACTTACAGAGTTTTTACCAGTGTCAAGTTCAGGACATTTAGCAATAATGAAAAATCTTCTTCATATGAATCTTGATACGGGGGCACTTTATGATGTCTTACTTCATGTTGCGACATTAGTAGCAGTGTGTATTGTTATGCATAAAGACATTATAAAGCTCATCGTTGAGACTATTTCAATAATAAGAGACATCATTACAAATGCATCATTGCTTATTGAAAATATGTCAGATAAAAGAAATAAAGCAGAGTACATCCAGATAATGTCTACATCATATAGGAAATTTGTTGTAATGATTATTGTATCAACTATTCCAACGGGCATTCTTGGAGTACTCCTTAATGACATTATAGAAACTGTTGAATCAGAATTATTAGTTCCTGGTATATGTCTTATATGTACAGCAGTTATTATTTTAATATCCGATTTCCTTTCAGAAGGAAATAAAAAAGCTAAAGATATGAATATTGGAGATGCTTTTGCAATTGGTAGTGCACAAGGTATAGCCACCCTTCCAGGACTTTCAAGATCTGGTGCGACTATAACAGCATGTATATTGTGTGGGCTTGATAGAAAATTTGCAGTTAAGTACTCTTTTATTATGTCTATACCGGCGATATTAGGAGCGCTTATTTTAAAACTTTCAGATGTCTCTAAGGAATCTGTTTCAGGCGGGGAAATTGTTAGCTATATTGTTGGTATGATTGTAGCTGCAGTTGTAGGTTATTTTGCTCTTATCTTTACATCAAAAATTGTACAGAAAAAGAGTTTTAAATATTTTGCATTTTATTGTTTCGGAATAGGGGCCGTTTCAATAATTGCATATATTCTTAGTTTTTAGTTTGGCGATAATTTCATAGAGGGATAGAAATTTTGCTGATTATTAATAGGGGGAAGTATGGCAAATAGGTCAGCTGGTGGAAGCAGAAAGGGTGCTTCATCATCAAAGAAGGGGACTGCGAAAAGAAGAGCAGTAAATAGTAAAAGTACAAAACAGAAAAAAGAAATTAAAAATTTAGTATCGGTAGACGAAAGCATAAAAGATGAGGCGATATTATTGTGCCTGCTTGGTTTTTGTATACTAATATATTTGGCTTTATTTGGCGCTTTATCATCTTTTGGTAAAGTAATAGCCAGCCTGTTTTATGGTTTGTTTGGTATAGTTTCTTTTGTTTTACCGATAATTGTTTTTTTTGCCACTGCATTTTATATGGCAAATCGTGGAAGAGGAGTTGCTTACGTAAAGGCTGTTTCTGCGATTGTGGCTATCTTTATTTTTTCAGCTTTTTCTGAATTGTTATTCGATAAAGATTTTAAGGCAGATAAAGTAGGAGAATATTATTCTCATTGTGCAGAAGTTCATAGAGGCGGGGGCTTTTTTGGCGGACTTGTTTCTCATATGTTAGTAAAAGCCATAGGGAAGCCTGGAACATATATTCTTTTAATTGTTTTAGCTATAGTTTGTATTGTATTGATAACAGAAAGATCATTTTTTACAGGTGTAAAGAACGGATCTACGTCAATATATAATTCGGCAAGAGATAATTCAGAACGTTATCGTGAATATCGTGATGAAAGAAGAAGAACAAGAGAGGTCGAACTTCGTAAAAAAGAAGAAGATAGAGAACTTAAGCGCAAGGATAAAGTTGTATCTGGCGTTATGCTTAATACAAAATTAACCCCTTCAGTTTCTGATAGTGATGATATACATGAGATTAGTGGAGATGGAACTGAAAGTGAAGCTAATTTAGGCGATTCTATACCAGCAAATATTAATATTAAAACAGTTCACAGTATTGATTATAACGTGTATGTTGATGGAGAGATTGATTTTTCAGATGTAAGTACAGAAGAAACAAATACTCCAAAAGATGAGACTGTAAATTGGAAGAATGATAATGAAATAAAGATTCATGAGCCTGTAATCAAAGACGTTACAGAAGATTATGAAATTACATCTGAATCAGATAGAGTTATCGATTCTGAACCTGAAAAGCAGCATTCATATGAACAGGAATTAAGTCATAAAATTAATATTACTGGCGAAAATATAACAGGACATGGAGTTGTTAAAGAACAAGAAAAGCAGACCGAATATGAGGATTCCTTTATTAGTTCTGACAATCTTAAGCCGATAGCGAAAAAGCCAGTACGAAAAAAGACTGTATATAAATTCCCACCGGTCTCAATGCTTAAACCGGGAAGAAAGAATGAAAATACTGAATCTGTGGCAGAACTTAGAGAGACTGCGGCAAGACTTCAAAACACGCTGAAGACTTTTGGGGTAAATGTAACAATTACAGATATTGCTCAAGGACCATCTGTTACACGATATGAGATGCAGCCAGAGGTTGGTACAAAGGTATCTAAGATTACAAACCTTCAGGATGACATTAAGTTAAATATGGCCGCTAGAGATATTCGTATTGAAGCGCCTATTCCTGGAAAGGCTGCAGTAGGTATAGAAATACCAAATAAAGAAGTATCAACAGTATCCTTTAGAGATTTATTAGAATCGAAGGAATTTAAAGAGGCAAGCTCTAAAATAAGTTTTGCAGTAGGTAAAGATCTTTCAGGAACTACTGTTGTGGCGGATATTGGTAAAATGCCACATATGCTCATTGCGGGAGCAACAGGTTCTGGTAAGTCAGTATGTATTAATACTTTGATTATGAGTATTATTTATAAGGCAACACCAGATGAAGTTAAGCTTATTATGGTGGATCCTAAAGTCGTGGAATTATCTGTGTATAATGGTATTCCTCACCTTATGATCCCAGTTGTCACAGATCCAAAGAAAGCTTCTGCAGCTCTTAACTGGGGTGTTGCAGAAATGACTGACAGATATAATAAATTTGCAGAATTTGGAGTAAGAGACTTAAAGGGTTATAATAAAAAACTTGAATCTACATATTCGGATTTACCTGAATCTGAAAGACCAAAGAAATTACCACAGATTGTAATTATTGTAGATGAGTTAGCTGATCTTATGATGGTCGCATCAAACGAAGTGGAATCTGCAATATGTAGACTGGCTCAACTTGCGAGAGCTGCGGGAATTCATCTTATTATCGCAACACAGAGACCATCAGTTGATGTCATTACGGGTCTAATTAAGGCAAATATGCCGAGCCGAATTGCATTCTCGGTTTCATCGGGCGTTGATTCAAGAACTATTCTTGATATGAATGGAGCCGAAAGACTTCTTGGAAAGGGTGACATGCTTTTCTATCCACAAGGATATACAAAGCCATCACGAGTTCAGGGTGCATTTATTTCTGATGAAGAAATAAGTGAAATAGTTGAGTTTTTGAAGGCAAATTCTGGTGGTGAAGGCCAATATGATGAAGAAGTCATAGCAAGAGTTAATGCAGCATCTTCCGATTCATCATCCGCTAGTGGAGTAAGCGGTGTAACTGCTAGTGATAGTGGCTCTGATAAGGATCAGTATTTTATTGAGGCCGCAAGACTTGCAATTGAACAAGATAAAGCTTCAATTGGATATTTTCAGAGAAAATTTAAGATAGGATTTAATAGGGCTGCAAGAATCATGGATCAATTATATGAAGCTGGTGTTGTTTCTGCTGAAGAGGGTACAAAGCCAAGACGAGTATTGATGAGCATGGAGCAGTTTGAGAATGCTTTAGAACAGGGAGAGTTTTAAGTGAAATCAGACATTGAGATTGCTAGAGAAGCAGAAAAATTAAATATTAAATATATTGGAGAGAAGCTTGGTATTACAGAAGATGATATTGAGCAATATGGAAAATATAAAGCTAAGCTTTCATTAGAATATTTGAAATCAATTGAAAATAATAAAGATGGAAAGCTTGTTCTTGTAACTGCAATTAATCCAACTCCAGCAGGAGAAGGAAAGACAACAATAAGTGTGGGACTTGCAGATGCATTTTCTAAACTTAATAAAAAGGTTGTATTGGCTCTTAGAGAGCCATCTTTAGGTCCTTGTTTTGGTATAAAAGGTGGTGCTGCAGGCGGCGGATATTCGCAGGTTGTACCAATGGATGAGATTAATTTACATTTCACAGGAGATTTTCATGCAATAACAAGTGCAAACAATTTATGTGCGGCACTTCTTGATAATCACATTCAGCAGGGAAATGAAAAAAATATTGACACTCGTAATATTGTTTTTAAAAGATGTGTTGATATGAATGACAGAGTTTTAAGAAATGTGATAGTTGGTCTTGGAGCAAAAACAGATGGATTTGTGAGAGAAGATCATTTTGTAATTACAGTGGCTTCTGAAATCATGGCAGTTTTGTGTCTTTCAACAGATTTTAAAGACTTAAAGAGAAGACTATCTAGAATGGTAGTGGCCTATGATTATGATGGAAATGTTGTTACAGCCGAAGATATTAAGGCAGTAGGTGGTATGGCGGCTTTACTTAAAGATGCCATTAAGCCTAACATGGTTCAGACACTTGAACATACTCCTGTACTCATTCACGGAGGTCCGTTTGCAAACATAGCTCACGGTTGTAATTCTGCGATAGCTACAAAAGCAGCATTAAAGATGGGAGATTATGCAATTACTGAAGCTGGATTCGGTGCGGATCTTGGAGCAGAAAAGTTCTTTGACATTAAGTGTAGAAAAACTGGACTTAAGCCTGCATGTGTTGTACTTGTGGCAACAGTAAGGGCACTTAAATATAATGGTGGTGTTTCAAAAGAAAACCTTTCAGAGGAAAACCTTGAGGCATTAAAGAAGGGTATAGTTAATTTAGAAAAGCATATAGAGAACATTAAGAAATATAATGTGCCAGTTGTTGTTACACTTAACTCTTTTTATACGGATACGGAAGCTGAACATGATTTTATAAAGAATTTCTGTGAAGAGAGAGGCTGTGAATTCGCATTAGCTAATGTATTTAGTGAAGGCGGTGCTGGTGGTGTAGAACTTGCTAAGAAAGTAATTGATACTATAGAGAATAAATCAGCAGATTTTAAGCCTTTATATGACTTAAAACTTCCAATAAAAGAAAAGGTAGAAATTATTGCTAAAGAAATATATGGCGCAAAAGCTGTTAAATATACAGCTAATGTTCTAAAAGAAATTTCAAATCTTGAAAAATTAGGATATTCAGAGCTCCCAATTTGTATGGCAAAGACGCAATATTCTCTTTCAGATAACCAATCATTGCTTGGAAGACCTGAAGACTTTGAAATAACTGTAAGAGATATGTATGTATCTGCAGGCGCTGGATTTATTGTTGCAATAACAGGTTCGATTATGACAATGCCTGGTCTTTCAAAAAATCCCGCAGCATATAATATTGATGTGGATGATGATGGTAATATTATAGGATTATTCTAAGAGGTAAACATATGCAGATAATTGATGGTAAGAAGATTTCACAGGAAATAAAAGATGAATTAAAAGCTAAAGTAGAGATGATGAAGGCGAATGGAGATAAAATACCTTGCCTTGCGGTTATTCAGGTTGGTAATGATCCTGCATCATCTGTATATGTTGGAAATAAAAAGAAAGCTTGTGAATATATAGGAATTGGATCAAAATCTTACGAACTTCCTGAAGAAACATCTCAGGATGAATTGTTATCACTTATTGATGCTCTAAACAATGATGATGAAATTACAGGTATTCTTGTTCAGTTACCTGTACCAAAGCACATTGATGAGGATACAATAATTAGGAGAATATCTCCAAATAAAGATGTTGATGGATTTCATCCAATGTCAGTTGGAGCATTATTAATTGGGGAAGATGGTTTCTTATCGTGTACGCCAGCAGGAGTAATCCAGTTACTTAAGAGATCAGGCGTTGAAATAGCTGGTAAGGAATGTGTTGTAATTGGAAGAAGTAATATTGTAGGAAAACCAATGAGTGTTTTATTACTCAGAGAAAATGGTACAGTTACAATATGTCATTCAAGAACTAAGAACTTAAAGGAAGTATGCAAGCGAGCAGATATTTTAGTAGTTGCAATAGGTAAACCTAAAATGATTACTAGCGAATATGTTAAAGAAGGCGCTTGCGTAATAGATGTTGGTATTCATAGAATGGAAAATGGTAAACTCTGCGGTGATGTTGATTTTGAAGATGTAGCAGAGCATTGTAGTTTTATTACTCCTGTACCTGGAGGTGTAGGACCTATGACAATAGCCATGCTTATGAATAACTGTCTTAAAAATATTTAAATGTCGAGATAATAAGTATAAGGACAAAGTGCCTATATGAAATGCCCGAAGTGCAGTAATGAGATAAAAGACGGATATCTGTATTGTGATAAGTGTGGTGAGGAAATACGAATTGTACCGGATTTCGAAGCTACATTTGATGACAAAATTAATATATCCTTTACAGATGATATAGATTCTGATGTTGTTCTAGAAGAACTTAGTAAAGTTGAAACAAAAGAAATTGATGCTGAAATCAATAAAGAAGCAACAAGAGAGATTGATATTAAGTCTTCAGGATTAGGTGCAAATGTTACTAATAAGACATCAGATGACAGAATAATTATAAAAGCTCTTGTTTTTGCAGGGGCTATTTGTGTTGTACTAGTAATAATGGGAATACTAGTAAATGGCCGATTAAATATGTATTATTCTGTTGATTCGCAATACGAAAAGGCATTTGAGCAATATGAGAGTGGAAGATATGATGAATCCATAAAAACATTGAAACATGCATTGTCAATTGATCCATCAGACCTTAGATTAAGGAGTTTGTTAGCAGATAACTATTATAATCTAAAAAAGTATGATGAGAGTAATGCGCTTCTCTATGAGATGCTAGAGTTATATCCAGATGATCCTGCTATTTTAGAAAAAATCATTAGAAATAATGAGGAAAAAGGTGATTATCAGGCAATATCGATTTTATTAGAGAATGAAAAAGACAGCTCTTTAGGTGATGAATATTCGAAATATATATCAGAAAATGTTGAATTTTCAGTTCCAGCAGGTGACTATTATGAGGCTATCAACTTAGAATTATATGCTGGTGAAAATGCAGTAATATATTATACACTTGATGGCAGTGATCCGAATGATAAATCGATGATGTATAACGAACCATTGATACTTGAAGATGGTGAATATACTATAAAAGCTATTGCTATAAATGGTTTTGGAATAAAGAGTGATGTTTCAGAAGCAACATATTACATAGATTTTGATGTTCCTGAAAAGCCTATTGTTTTAACAAAAGCCGGTACATATAATGTACCAGTTCTTGTTGAAGTAAAGATTTCTGATTATGACCTTTGCTATTATACAATTGATGGAGAAGATCCGACTTCTGATGATATGCTCTATCAAGGCCCATTTGCCATGTATATAGACAAACACACGTACAAATTTGCAACGATATCAAGCAAAGGAACATCTAGTGAAGTAGTTGAAATTGAGCTTAATGCAGAACTTATTACACTTATAGATATGGATATGGCTAAAACCAATATTATTAACTATAAGACTGCTACAGGAACAATAAGCCCTGATTATACATATAAGTGTGAACAGGCTTATGAATATAATAACTCGACATACTATATTGTTAATGAGTATACAAAGTCAGGTGAAGATGAAGTGCAAACAGGTAATCATTACGCTGTTGATGTGTTAACAGGGTTGACGTTTAGGGCGATACTAAATAAATCGACTGGTGCATATTCATTGGAAGCACTTTTATAATATAGATGTGAAAAAATTTATTTTGGAGGAGAAAAATGTATAAGATTATTGAAAGAGAACAGCTTACAGAAACTATTTTTAAAATGGTAGTTGAGGCTCCAAGAATTGCTAAGTCATGTAAGCCAGGACAGTTTGTTATCGTTAAGATGGATGAGAAGGGAGAGCGTATTCCTTTAACAATTTGTGATTATAATAGGGAAGCAGGAACTATAACTATTGTTTTTATGGCAATTGGTGCATCTACATATAAGATGTCTGCTTTACAGGCGGGTGATTCTTTTAGAGATTTTACAGGTCCTCTTGGACAGCCATCTGAATTTGTTACAGATCCGATTGAAGAAGTTAAAAATAAAAAGTTCTTATTTGTTGCAGGTGGTGTTGGTACTGCACCTGTTCTTCCACAAATTAAATGGCTTAAAGAGAATGGCATTGATGCAGATGTAATTATTGGTGCTAAGACAAAAGATCTTGTTATTCTTGAAGATGAGTTTAAGAAATATGCAGGAAATCTTTATATTACAACAGACGATGGATCATATGGCAGAAGTGGTATGGTTACAGATACTATTAAGTACCTTATTGATGAAGAGAAGAAAAACTATGATGTATGTGTAGCTATTGGACCTATGATTATGATGAAGTTTGTTTGCTTACTTACAAAGACATATGATCTTCCAACAATTGTCAGCCTTAATCCTATTATGGTTGACGGTACAGGTATGTGTGGTGCATGTAGAGTTACTGTTGGTGGTGAAGTTAAATTTGCTTGTGTTGATGGTCCTGAGTTTGATGGACATAAGGTGGATTTTGATCAGGCAATGCAGAGACAGACTCTTTATAAGACTGAAGAAGGAAGAGAATACTTAAAGGCTAAAGAGGGTAATACACATCATGGCGGATGTGGTAACTGCAACTAATTATCTGTATATACAAAGGAGAAAAAACAATGGGTGACGTATTAAAGAAGGTTCCTGTAAGAGAACAGGATCCAAAGGTGAGAGCTAAAAACTTTGATGAAGTTTGTCTTGGATATAATAAAGAAGAAGCTATTGAAGAAGCTAATAGATGTATTAACTGTAAAAATGCACAGTGTGTTAAGGGCTGTCCTGTATCAATTAACATTCCAGCATTTATTGAGCAGGTTAAAAATGATAATGTTGAAGAAGCATACAATATTATTAGTGAGTCTTCAGCACTTCCTGCAGTTTGTGGACGTGTTTGTCCTCAGGAATCGCAGTGTGAAGGTAAGTGTATTAGAGGTATAAAGGGTGAGCCAATTTCAATTGGTAAGCTTGAAAGATATGTTGCAGATACAGCTAGAGAAATGGGAATTTCTCCTAAGGGTGCTGAAAATAAAAATAACAAGAAAGTCGCAGTGATAGGTTCAGGCCCAGCTGGTTTAACATGTGCAGGCGATTTGGCTAAGCTTGGATACGATGTGACTATTTTCGAAGCGCTTCATGAAGCAGGAGGAGTTTTAGTATATGGAATTCCTGAGTTCAGACTTCCAAAGTCAAAAGTTGTAGCAAAAGAAATTGAAAACGTTAAAAAGCTCGGAGTAAAAATCGAAACAAATGTTGTTATTGGTAAGTCAACTACTGTTGATGAACTTATGAAAGAAGAAGGCTTTGAAGCAGTGTTTATAGGTTCTGGTGCTGGACTTCCTAAGTTTATGGGTATACCTGGAGAGACAGCAAATGGTGTATTCTCTGCTAATGAATATCTTACAAGATCTAATCTTATGAAGGCGTTTGATGAGAGCTATGATACACCAATCAAGCCAGGCAAGAAGGTGGCTGTAGTAGGTGGCGGTAATGTTGCGATGGACGCAGCAAGAACAGCGCTAAGACTTGGGGCTGAAGTAAGTATTGTATATCGTCGTTCATTAGAAGAATTACCAGCAAGAGTTGAGGAAGTTCATCATGCAATGGAAGAAGGAATTAAGTTTGAACTTCTTACAAACCCAGTTGAAATTATAGCTGATGAAAAGGGGCTCGTTACAGGTATAAAGTGTATTAGAATGGAACTTGGTGAGCCTGATGAATCAGGAAGAAGACGTCCAGTAGAAGTGGCTGGTTCAGAGTTTGTTATTGATGTTGATACAGTAATTATGTCTCTTGGTACAAGTCCTAATCCGCTTATTTCATCAACAACAGACGGACTTGATGTTAATAAACGTGGATGTATTATTGCAGAAGAAGACTGTGGTAAAACAACAAAAGATGGAGTTTATGCTGGAGGCGATGCTGTTACAGGAGCAGCTACAGTTATTCTTGCAATGGGAGCTGGCAAAGCGGGCGCACAAGGCATTCACGAGTATTTAAGTAATAAATAAGGTAATCCATTGAATATTGATATTATTTGTGTGGGAAAAATAAAAGAAAAGTATTTATTGGATGCTATTTCAGAATATAAAAAGCGACTTTCTAGATATTGCAATTTGAATATTCTGGAAGTCGCTGATGAAAAGACTGATGAAAATGCAAGTGAAGCTCTAAATGATAAGATTAAAATGATAGAGGCTGAGAGAATACTTAAATATATTAAGAAGGGTGCACATGTTATTACCCTTGAAATCAATGGTAAGATGATGTCATCTACTGAGCTAGCAGATAAAATTCAGGATATAGGAACATATGGCGTCAATGATATACAATTTGTCATAGGTGGATCTCTCGGTTTACATAATATTGTTATATCCGAAGCAAACACTCATCTCAGTTTTTCCAAAATGACATTCCCGCATCAACTTATGAGAGTTATTCTTTTGGAACAGATATATAGATCTTATAGAATTATTAATAATGAACCATATCATAAATGATTAATTTTTAGTTTATATGGCAGAATATATTTTTGATATCGAAACTGAACATGCAAAAAATATAAGCGGTACGTTTGATGCTTTTTTAAAAAAACTTGAACGTACTTTTAATGTTTCTATTCTTGAAAGAACTGAAGGAATAAAAATTGTTGGTTCGGATAGTGACGTTGATAATGTAAAAAACATTATGACAGAGTTGTATGAATTATCAAAAAGGGGAAATACTATTACAGAACAGAATGTTGATTATGCTATTGCAATGGCACTTGAACACAAGAATAATTCTCTTTTAGAAATAGATGGAGATTTAATTTGTCATACAACGCAAGGTAAACCAGTAAAACCTAAAACATTAGGCCAGAAACAGTATGTAGATGCCATTAGGAATAATATGATTACTTTTGGTATTGGCCCTGCAGGAACAGGAAAAACATATCTTGCAATGGCTATGGCAATAACAGCTTTTAAAAACGAAGAAGTTTCTAGAATTATCCTTACAAGACCAGCAATTGAAGCTGGAGAGAAGCTTGGATTTTTACCAGGTGATTTGCAAAGCAAAATTGATCCATACTTACGACCATTATATGATGCGTTATATCAGATCATGGGCGCTGATTCATTTATTAAAAATTCTGAAAAGGGGCTAATTGAAGTTGCACCATTAGCATATATGAGAGGTCGTACTCTTGATAATGCTTATATTATTCTTGATGAGGCCCAAAATACAACACCTTCACAAATGAAGATGTTTTTAACAAGAATCGGATTTGGTTCTAAGGTAGTTATTACAGGTGATAGAACCCAAAAGGATTTACCAAAGGATCAAGTATCAGGGCTTGAAACAGCTATGAAGATTCTTGGAAAGATAGATGGTATTGAATTTTGTACACTTACAAGCCAGGATGTTGTAAGACATCCTCTTGTTCAGAAAATAGTTAAAGCTTATGAAGATTATGAGCAGAGACTATATAAAAAGAATAAAAAATAAGGGCACAGCTATATATGATTTATAATTTCGACAGTGAAGTAAATATAGATTTTGATTTTGATCATATAGCAATTTACAAAAATGTTGTAGATGCAGTTATAAATAAATTTGACTGTCAATATGATTGTGAAGTTAATTTGCTAATAGTGGACAATGATTCGATTAGAGAAATAAATAAAGAGACAAGAGAAATAGATAAGGCTACAGATGTGCTATCTTTCCCGAATAATTTGTTTTCTGTTCCGGGTGATTTTAACTGTATTGACGAAAATGATGATGTTTTTGAGCCGGATTCAGGTGAATTAATATTAGGAGATATAGTTATTTCAAAGGAGAAAGTTAAATCACAAGCTTTAGAATATGGACATTCAGAAATGAGAGAATACGCATTTTTGATATGTCACAGTATGCTTCATCTCATCGGTTTTGATCATATGGAAGATGAGGAACGTATAGAGATGGAAAAATATCAAAATGAAATTATGGAGAATCTTAATATACTTAGGTAAATGAATAATAAGAATTCTAAACGATCTAATTTCATAGTACAGGGAGGAATACTGGCTATAGCTGGAGTTATTGCCAGATTCATAGGGCTTATATATAGAGTTCCAATGCAGCGAACGATAGGTGATGCTGGTATGGGATACTATGCGGCTGCATTTCAGATATATTCTCTGATGCTTATTATTTCTTCTTATAGTTTACCGGTTGCGGTTTCAAAACTTGTAGCAGGTTATGTTGCAAAAGAAGAGTATAAAAATGCTAAGAGAATATATAAATGTTCACTTCTTTTTGCCACAATATCAGGTGGTATTACATGTCTGATTGTATTTATAGGTGCAGATTTTTTAGCCGGAACAGTGATGAATCTTCCAAAATCAGCAATAGCTTTAAGAGTGCTTGCTCCAACACTTCTTGTTGTAGCAATCATGGGAGTTATGCGAGGATTTTTCCAGGGTAATGGAAGTATGGTGCCTACAGCTACATCACAGCTCGTTGAGCAAGTTATTAATGCAATCGTTTCAGTTGCTGCGGCCATATATTTGTTTAATTATGGAGTAAATGTAGCAGCTGTATTAAGAGATGAGGACTATGCGTCTGCGTATGGAGCGGCTGGAGGAACGCTTGGAACATCAGCAGGAGCCCTTGCAGGACTTATATGTCTTGTTATCATATATTTATTCACGAAAAGAGAATTTAATTATAATGTAAGACATGATGAAAATAGATATGGTGATTCTTTCATAAAGATGTTTATTGCACTTATAGTTACAGTGTTACCAGTTCTTTTATCAACAACGGTATATAATATTTCAGACGTTTTAGATCAGGGTTTATTCAACCATATTATGGATGCTAAAGGATTAAGTGCAATAAAGGCAGCGCATTGGGGTATATACTCTACTAAATACAAAGTCCTTACAAATGTTCCAGTGGCTTTAGCTTCAGCAGTATGTTCATCAATGATGCCATCATTGACAGGCTGTATTAAGAGGGAAGAGTACAAGCTAGCTAGGAGAAAAGTGGATCTAGCAATGCGTTTTACGATGATTTTGTCAATACCTTGTGCTGTTGGACTTGCAGTACTAGGTAAGCCAATTATAGCAACATTATTTGAAGGCGAAGTAGAGCTTCCAGCAACATTATTAAAAATTGGTTCTATAGCCGTTGTATTTTATGCAATGTCAACTTTATCAAATGGTGTATTACAGGGCATCGACAAGCTTAATATACCTGTTAGAAATGCAGCAATAGCTCTTGTATTGCATATAGGTATAATGTATGTGACTTTAGAGATATTTAACTGGGGGCTTTATGGGGTAGTTGTTTCTTGTGTTATGTTTGCACTTATTATGTGCGTACTTAACTGGCTTGCTATTAAGAAATATTTGAACTATAGACAGGAAATAGTAAAGACATTTGGCATACCTACTATTTCATCAGCAATTATGGGGCTTTTTGCATTTGTTGCATATTTCCTCATTTCTAAAGTAACATCGCAACTTATAGCTTTAGCTGTAGCAATTGTTATATCAGTTGTTGTTTACTTCATAGTATTAATTAAATTAGGCGGAGTTAGAGAAAAAGAAATAAGAAGCTTCCCAGGTGGAAATGCTATGGCGACAATTGCTAGACTTTTACATCTATTATAAGATTTATAAATTAAACATAGATCATTGTTTTATATTTGTAGATAATTAATAAATGGCAAAATAAAAGAGAGGCATATACCTCTCTTTTTATTTTACTATTATTATGCAACAACCTGATTACGACCATTTTCCTTACCACGATAAAGCTTCTGGTCAGCCGACTTAATAAGCGATTTGATATCTGTATTTGCATGATAAGAAGATACACCGAGCGTTATTGTAATATGTAATTCCGTGTTCTTATAGTTATATTTATGTGCTTCAACTTGAGCTCTTATTCGTTCAGCAAGTATTGCGGCATTGGCTTTATGGCTATTTACAATAATAAGAAATTCTTCGCCGCCCCATCTTGAAACTACATCACCGTCACGGACAGTATCTTTTAGGATCCAAGCTACTTCTTTTAGAACAAAATCACCTGCATCATGACCATAAGTATCATTTACAGACTTGAACTTATCAATGTCACACATAATAATTGAAAATGCATCTTCATCATGGTAATGAGCATCGAATAATTGCTTGAGCTTTTCATCTGTACTACGTCTGTTTAGAAGATTAGTAAGAGGATAAAAAGTTGCGTAATTATCAAGTTTTGAATTTTCACTTAAGAGCTTATTCTTAATGTAGCTATATTCAATTGCATGTAAAATATTAAAGAAGATAACACCACAAAAAGAAATTGTAACATTAAAGTATGTATAAAAAAATGTAACTTCTGGAGAAATTCTATATCTTGTATACATTGGAGGATATATATTACAGTAGATTCTCAATGCAATATATATAATAAAATATATAAAACCAATAACTGAGGCCAATATTACTGGACGTTTAAAACGCTCAATAAAAAG
>JAUNIR010000188.1 GCA_030523345.1 Lachnospiraceae bacterium | reverse complement strand
TCTGCCAAGTATATGATTGAGGCTGATTTATGTAATATTGGAACAATCAGTGTAAAATAGTTGAAGACAGGATGATGAATTATTTTAAGATTTTTGTTGAAAAAAATTTTAAATTAAAATAGCATTTTTCATAGGATATCCTTAGCAAATATAGAAAGGTGCTGTTTATTGATGAATCATGAAACATTACATAATTTAATTGATGAGAAACAAAAAAACATATGTCAGATTGTAATCATGCATCATGGAAAATTGATATATTCTGATACATGGAACGGTTATTGGAAAGATGACTCAGTACATATTGCATCAGCGACGAAAAGCGTTACAGCCATACTTGTTGGAATAGCAATTGATAAGGGAATAATTGAAAGTGTTGAACAAAATATACTGGATTTCTTCCCTGAGTATCAGTTAAAAAGAGGCGAGAAAACGCTTGAACATGTAAAAATAAAGCATTTACTTTCGATGACTACGCCGTATAAGTTTAAGTCAGAACCATGGACTAAGGTTTGTATGAGTGATGATTGGGCTAAAACTGCTTTAGACTTAATGGGAGGAAAATCAGGCCTGACAAATACATTTCAATACACTTCACTTGGAATACAAGTTATTAGCGAAATAATTACAAGGAAAAGCAATATGAGTATGTTGCAATTTGCAAACCAATACTTATTTAAGCCATTACAGATTGATGAAAGAATAGGATATAGTGTTCATAACAAAGAAGAACATATTGATTTTGTAACTAGAAAGAAGCCTCAAAATAAGTGCTGGTTCACAGATGTAAAAGGAAATGCAACAGTTGGATTTGGCTTATGCTTATCCGCAGAGGAAATGGCAAAAATAGGGCAGCTGTGCCTAAACTTTGGTGAATATAATGGTATACGGATAGTATCTGGAAAATGGATTGAACAATTGCTGATGGTGCATGCTTTACCAGGACAAAAATATCACAATATGAAATACGGATATTTCTGGTGGATTATTAATGAAGATGAAAAGATTTATTCAGCTATTGGAGATAGTGGAAATGTTATTTACTTGGATATGAAGAGAAAAATTGTTGTTACTACTACTTCAACATTTAAGCCGGCAGTTTTCGATAGAGTCGAATTTATTCAAAACGAGATTATTCCACAATTGTATTTGTTAAGCCATAACGTCAATATTGTGGTAACATAGTTCTATAAATTATATTTTTATTGATGATATAAGATACGATGTTTGAGGCTAAAAGATATGGTAATAAATGAGAAGGACAGAAAATAATGAATTACGATAGAATAACATCATTGGTTACTGCTAAGGAAGTAACTAATAATCAAATCGCAGAAGAACTTAAAAATATTAAAGCGGAAGCTGTTAAAATCATTAAAGATATTATTAAGTTAAGAAAAGAATATAGATTTGAAGATTTCGTAGATGAGGATATTAACCAAATTATCGTTAGCGGTGATGAATATGATTATATTATTACTGAAAATGGTAAAGTAAGATTTAATCACAGACGCAAGGCTTTTGTACCTATTAAAAAAAGAATTGAGGCGTACAAATTATTAGAGGAATTATATGAATCTGAGAAATTATTAGCTGATATGGTAAAGACTGTTGAGAAAATGGAATTAGTTGAACCACACATCTATTTTAACCAAAGAAAAACAGAAGCCGCTAATATAGTAAACAAATTGTTATCTACAAAAGAAAACCAGGATAAGGTATTCGTTAGTTGCAAAGCAAAAGATAGCAATACTGAAATAATATATGTAATAGATAGAGATGGTAGAGTTAGATTTGCCGAAGATGAAGAAAAAGGCGTTCCACTCGAAAATGTATATGAAGCCTGGCACATGTTAGAAGTTATATACGGTGCATAAAGATTGCTAATAACCCGTGAGACTTACAAAAGCATTATAGCTGCTTTAGGTACTGCTATAATGGCAGGTTTTGGAGAAGAGATGTCATTACGTGTGCTTTCTATGTCAGTAACGATGCGTGACTGGATGGATGAGAAGCATATACCTTCAGATAGACCTATATCATAAAAAGATAAATCACTTGTTAGATATAACTGTACTATATGTAGCTTGTAATCGAAAGAGTAAGTTTTTTGTCCAGAAGATGATTTTAATCCAGAATCACCAAATTTATTGTAATACATGACCCATCTAGAGACTTGAGCGGAGCCCTTGACTTCAAGGCGGTCAGCGAGGGCTCTTGTGCTGCCTTCGCCATTAAGGTAAGCCATAACGACTTCCTTCTTTAATTCGAAACTATATTGATTTAGTTTCATAAGCACCTCCTAAAGTTGAAAAATTTGAAATTTTGGTCCAACTTTTTGGGGCAGTACATTTAGTGCAACAGTTTTGCAACACCGCCATTATTATACTGTGTTTATAAACAAAACAATAGATTGGCATTAGCTTCTATTTGTGATAGTATGAAAATCATCATGGTTTAAGGAGATATTATTATGGCTTTTTGTTCAGAGTGCGGAAGTGAATTAGAGTTAAATGCAAAATTTTGCAAAGTTTGTGGTAA
>JAUNIR010000057.1:6921-15924 GCA_030523345.1 Lachnospiraceae bacterium | reverse complement strand
GTCATAAACTTTTTCCCTGCTCCAAAACATACTATTTCTTCTTTTGATACGATATTTATGAATTCATCTCGTGAAACATAACACATGTTAATCATTTAACTCATCCTTTCTATATTCAGTGTTAATAAATATCTATATTAGTGGTTTACTACGTGGCTACTCTATTGTTATAGAATCACATATCATTTGTAATAATTCATTCTTTAAATCCTCATTATGTATTATTTCATCATCCGGTAATGAAAAAAGTTCCTTATCATTCCCTTTGAAAATCACCAGTTTGTATTTATCAAAAATAAATGCTTCAAATGCTTTTAAATATTTTGCACAGTTCATTTTTTTATATATAAAAATAAAATCAGGATTATATATTTCAGAACGTCCACACTTCACATATTTTCTTTCTTTCTCATCCGGAATAATATTGTTTAATACCTTTATCATTATTTCGTTTATTTCCATTAATGAATGCAATTCATGGTATACTTTCTCTTTAATATCATTCATTTTTATCGCAAAAGGGATTTGAATTAATTCCTCATCGCAGAGAACCTTTGTTTGCTTAATATCTTCTATTTTTTGATCTCTTGGCAACAATATATTTCCATGGTCAGCAAACAATACTACTTTACAATTAATATTACTTAGTAAATCATATAAAACATCATCTAAAAATCTAAGCGAATCTTTTTGTTGCAAAATGTAATCTGTTCTCATCCTTCCACCTTTTTGTGGTAGGTAATCAAATAATAGGGCAGTTCCTTCTGCAACAAAATCACCTTCAGTGTATGGATTACAAAATGAATAATGACTCTCATACAGTGAATGAATATAGAATAGACCCTTGTCAATTGATATTCCGTCTTGAACAAATGACCATATTTTTTCTGTAATTGTTTGGAAACTCTCTGTATAATGTATTTTATTACTGTTAATATAGTGTTCTACATCTGTATAAAAGTAGACCTGTCTATCTTGGATAAGAGCCTCATTTATGAATCTACACTCTTTTTCTTCAATACAATTTCTTATATAATTATCATCATTTTGATTACTGTTTTCAGAATATGAAGGAATTAAGCTTTCAAACGTCGATGTTGAATAAGAATAGAAGTTGTCGTAATATAACCAGTCGTCAGTAACCATTTTATACACTTTATGAAAATCTTTCTCATTAAAATCTTTCCTTCTAAAACCATCTAAACACAACATAAGAACATTTTCTTTTGAAATATTAGATATGCTCTTTTTGAACTCTGAATATATATCTTCTAAGTCGGATAGTAGTTCTAAATTATTAGAAGAAGGATTTTTCGTTGATAGTATTTGTGCCCAGACTAAAGCCGTCTTTAAATCTTTAATTAATACTAGCTCTTCAATAATGCTTATTACTACTGATTCTTGCCACACTTCATCAATATTTCTATATTTGTTTTTAAGTTGATTAATTCTCTTGTAATGTTGGAATGGATGAGTCGAATAATAATAATCAGAGTTAAGTAATATACCGTTATCTGCTAAAATCTGATATATATCTAATATTTTAACGTTAGGATGTTCTTCATATAAACGCTGCTTTATTTGACTTCGAAATTTAAATGATGAAATGAGAATTGCATCTATCTCATTTTTCTCAATTTCTTCATCTTTTATTACTCTAAATCCACTACCCTCGCGACTTTCTGTGTTCGAATAATTGTCAACAATGTATCTTACCTTTTTTAGTTCAAAAATAAAATCTGACATTAGCATCTTTGTATGTCCACCATTGCAATATATTGCAGGATTATTAGCACCCCTGCAAAAATCACTAATAGATTCTTTGATAATATGATAGAGCTTGTCCGAATCAATTGGCTGCGAAAAATGATTTTTTTGTATAAAATTATTATATTTGTTTTCTAAAGAAGAACGTTTCATAATATGTCTTAGTCTCCATTTATTATTCTATTATGAATATAAATCTAACCATTTCAGTCACTCGATTTCATTTATAACTTAAAGGTTTATTTATCTAGTTTCTTTTATCTATACCCTCTCAAAGGCATATGAATGGATAGCAAATATATAGTAACAATTTACAATGATTTTTACTCCCTACTCAGTACCATTATGTTTCATCCAAAACATTATCAATAAGATTTTCGATTTTCCGAATATATTCTTTTATATCGTATTTTTCAATTTCTTCCATAATGTCATGATTTATTCTATCATCACAAAGATAATCAGCAAATGCATTTACTGCTTGTTCATCTTCCATTATAACCCTGCCACATTTACCATTTGCAGATAGCACACTTGCTCCTCCGACTTTAGTAGCCACAAACGGTTTTCCTAAAGCTGCCGCCTCCAAAAGGGCCATTGGGAATCCTTCTGATTTAGACATCATTCCCACAACTTTGCACTGATTAATGATGGGAAATGGATTGTCATAATATCCTAAACAATGGACACAATTTTCTATCCCCATCTCTTTAGATTTTTCTTTTACTTGATCTATTAAGTGTCCATAACCTAAATAATATAAGTGCGCATCCCAGACTCTTTTTTTTACATCACCAAATACTTTTAATAACCTCATTGGATTTTTGTTATCATCAAGACGTCCAACTGCTAATATAGATTTTTTTTCAAGCCTAACATCTGTTTGTTGCAAAGCTTTTCTTCTAACTTCACTGATATCTACTCCATTATAAATATCACATATTTTAAGCTTGTATTCTGGAAATATGTCCTCAATTGACTGTCTAGTTATATCACTAATTGCAACAATCCTATTTACATTCGTAAAAGCAGTTCTTTGAAGTTCTCTTTCTTCAGATAAATTATCTGATAAGAGATTGTACATATCGCCATGTATCCATGAAATACTTTTTTTATTAGGAGGCAAAAGGAATGTTGGCTTCAGATAGTTAAATGATATGTACACATCATAGTCCTTTGGAATAAGCCGTTCTCTAACTGCCTCCCATTCATGGTATACACTATACATTTTTTTCTTACGATCTGGATCATCTGCCTCAACATAATAAGGATATATTTTTATTGATTTTTTTAATTTCTCTTGTTTTATCCCCGAATGAATTATTTCAACAATTCCTATATTGTATTTACTCTCATCCAAATTATTTACAATACTAGTGAGAACTGCTTCTGCTCCTCCACCAGCTGTAAAATTATTTATTATGAACAAAATCTTTACCATTATCTAGTATACTTTCCTCTATATTACATTATTACAAAATTAAGGTTTAACTCTCTCCCTGATAAATGATTCTATCCGGTTAAACTGTTCTTTCTCTTTGTCATCCTTCCATGAAGATTCTTCCTTATGAATTGATACTGTTTTATTTGATATCATATCAGGAAAACCCTTAATTGTTTTAGGGGACATAACCTCCTTAGGATACAAAACAATCCCATCAATATTCTGATATGTATTTTCGAGTGTAAAACCATATTTTTTTATAACTGGATGAATAATTTTGTGACATGGAATCTTTTGAATTCCGGTTTTTTCTTCAATAAAATGTACCCTCTCAAATTCTCTTCTCATATCATTTATTATTTGAGAGTGTTTTACTGCACCAAAACCACATCCTTGATTAACTCTATCAGTGCATCCCATATTAAAAAAAGCTTCATCTTTCAAAAGTTTATCAAAATTTGCTACTGCCTCAACATCTGTATCTAAGTATATTCCTCCCTCTTCGTATATTATATCTAATCGCATGTAATTTGGGACAAACCCCCAGTTGCCGCTCTCATATGCCTCTCGTACATAGTTACACTTATTGATATCATAATTGTCCTCGTTCCAACATTTTATTTCATATTCTGGATTGTACTTCTTCCAAGTGTCTATATTTTTTTGGTATTCATATGGCAAACTTTTTCCCCCAACCCATATATAATGAATTATTTTTGGTATTTTTTGTTCCCCATTCGTGAATTCAAATGATGGCATAAACTCAATTGTGTTCCTTACCAATATCATTAATGCACATTCTAATCCATCTAGTTCATAATACTTGTCGAGTTGTTCTACAATTTCAACAGCATAATTTATGACTGAAATAAAAAGAATATACTCACTAACCCCATCTTTTTTTACGCGTTTTATGAAGTCATCCACGCTGATTATGTCAATGCTTCTACCATTATAAACTATTTTACTCCCCCACTTTTCCGGATTATTATCAATAATAGCCTCAATGGGTGTATTTTCAAAATAGATATCTAGGCAACTATCTAGCGTTCTTCCAGCTCCGAATATAAATACTCTCTTATTATTTGAATATGTTCGAAAACAATTTGCTCCTATGTTTAATATTTTTAACATCCTTCTCCTTTATATTCCATGCATTTTATCTTTATTTTTTTATATTTTTTTTCAACTTCAACTATTTCTTTTTGTGTCAAACCCATATTAATCAATTCTTCTTTTTGTGGAAATGCTTTTTTTCTCTCCTGTACAAGAGCAGTCGCATCATCATATATATTTGCAAATAAATAATCAACTCTAAAATGATATGCTAAAGAAATTCTATGGCAGCCATCAATAACGTTTATATTTTTATCGATTGAAATCTTTGATGTTGTATCATATCCTGATTTTAACCAGTCTTTATACATCTCAGCTAAAGCTACTATTCTTTTTTCTGCAGCCTCTTCACTACTAAAATAGCAAATGAACTTTTTATATATGTCTATACCAAAATTTATCTTATTTTCTATTTCATCAATAGCAAGTAATCTAATTGCTATTCCATAATCGTTTATGTTTTCAACAAGTTCAGAAACATTCACTGGATAACAAGTCTTTATAGGATTTCCTAAATTAAGGTTAAAAATCACCTCTGGGCTCATCCAGATATAATCATGTATTTTATGCTTAATTAACACATCTTTTATTTCATCAGCCATCGTTTCATGTGTTGCAATACATATTAATACTCCATCCTGTACAACAATGTCATCTATGTTCACTATTTCAAATGAATGAAAAAAACTGTCTGTACAATTAGATTTTTCAGTAACACACACGCCTTGTATATTTTTGGTAAGATTATTTTTCTTTAACGCTTTCCAACACTCTTGAGCTATATATCCTGCCCCATAAATTACAAGTTCTTTATTGGATAAATAATTAATCAGTTCATTATATTGCATAATCTATAACTGTACTCCTACAGGAACGTAATCTCTGTTGTCTCTTCCGCATCCTCCACATACCTTACAGAAGCTACTTGTCCCTCTACTTAAACTAACAAGTCTCCTGCATTCTTTTCTATCAATAGGGTCTATTGACATCAAGTCTATAGAATCCGTTTCTTCTAATTTAAATCTTCCACTTTTTTCAGCACTCCAGGATACATTGCAATAATAGAATCTTCCAGAATTCAGCCCATTCCAATCAGGTCTACAACACTTCAAATGCTCTTCTAATTGTCTTTCTGTATACTTTTTAGGATAAGTGGGAAAACCAAAATCTGTCCATACACTTGAACTCAGAATCTCATATCTTACATCATTATCATCAAAAGCTCTCTGTATTTCTGTAAAACGTTGAACGTAATCTACGGCTTTGGTGTAATCACTAATTTCAACAAGTATATTGTCTCTTTTTAATGACTTAAGTAACGCCTCATTAGGCATAACTGTTCCATTTGTGGTCAATGTTAGAGTCGCAAATCTATCACTATAATGCAAATAGAGGTAATCAATCAGTTCCTTTAACTTAGTATATATTAATGTTTCGCCGCCTATAAGTCCAAACCATGCAACATAATCAACTCTTTCAAAGAAAAGATCCATATTATTCTTGAGTTCTTCTATATCAAAATCTTTATGTTCATTGTAATATGGAATAAACATATTACAGTTCTTACAATTAAATGTACATCTAGATGTTATTGTCATATCAACATGATATATACAATTCAGTCCTTTCACATCCCACATCCATTCAGAAAGAAAATGTCCAATCCTACAAAAATCTCTAAATTCTATAAGACCTTGTGTAGAAAGAAATGTGGCAATACTGTTATATGCAGTACGTGCTGCCATTACAATTATTTTTTTTCCTTCAAGTCTATTTTTTACACTATCATATGCTTGTATCTTAATTCCATTCCATTCCTGACCCTGCTTTAGCACATCATTATCAATTACTCCCTCTATATGAATATCAATTTTTGAAAATAATGGTTTACATACATTGGATACAAATCCTGCGCCAAATAGATACACACTTTTAACATCTTTCCAGTCTAGAGTAAGTTTTCCCAAATCTGTCGTCATATTCTTTATACCATCTAATTATCTATGATTAGAAATTATCCTTTCTTTAACTAAATATAAAATAAATACATCCAGCAGAATCACAATTCCAATTTTACTTCTTTACTGCCACAAAAATCGTTGTCAAAATAAAATCCATCCAATATATTATCTGCATAATCCACTGCGCCATTGAGAAAAAGCTCAAAAAGAGTCACTTCTACACCCATATTGGCTTCACATTTTATAGCGTCGGTATTAACTATGGTAAGGTACTGCTGGATATATCTTAAGATACCCGTATTAACTCTAATTTTTATGTCGAAATGATGTTGTGATTTCTTATTTTCTTCGCATACTACTCTTCCATTTCTGTCAAAGTAGCGCACCATTCCGTGTGGAGCAGTTAAAAAAGTTTCTAGAACCATATTCTTCTTTTTTAATACGCTATTTTTTGCCTCTAGATCTTCTCTATCCTGAAAGCAGCCTTTCATCTTCATTTGTTTTAAATATTCATTTTTCTCTGATAAACATGCATAGAGGCAATACCCAATTATTTTTTTCCCAAGTATTTTTTGTAAATAGTACTGATTTGTACCATAATACCCTAAATCTACACATCCTAATTTAGTAGTTTCATTCATATTAAAATTTGAAGTTATATACTTCATATAACTAATTCTTTCAACACTTATTTCATTTTCTATTTCTTTTTCGTATAAATAAATACTATTGATGATTTTATGAATATCTGTAGGAATAATGACATATTTATCGTTAATGTCTTTAGTACGACTGTCTACCACAATATTTAATCGAGACTTCATATAATCCGCAAAATATCCGTTATACGGAAAATTAATAAGATTATTTAAAGTCTCATTATCCATTGCATTAGCCATCATTGCTGCTCTTCTCGAAATCAAAAAATAATGGTTAATAAAGGTATATTTTTTATCAGCAATATACTCCAAGAAATAATCAAAGTCTTCTTTTAAAAAATATCCATCTCTTGACAAGAATAATAATTGATTTATTTCATCTTCAATTGCTTGATTATATAACCATATAAAAAAACGCAATATAACAGGACCATATACACAAAATCCATAGTCATCAGGTCTTTCTATTTCAACTTTTCCTTTCGTATTTGCTAATACAAATGGATTGTTAAATAGTTTTTCAGCTATTATTCCTAAACAAATGTTGTCTGTATGGGTTCGTGCATTTTCCACAATTCTTCCTATAGATGAACTTACCATCATTTGTTTTGCGCTCATTATATAAAATGTTTCTATACCATACTTATGCGGTATTTCGATATCTGAATCCTTGTTATCACCTACATGTAGAATCCTTTTTCCACGATACGTGGGAACATTTGTAATGTACTCCCAAATATCTCCAGATTCTTTATCAGCTTTAGCCTCGCACGACGTATATATTTTTATATTGTTACATTCGATGCCTACATGCTCCAACATTCTTTGAATCTGCACAGATAAATACGGCGTATCGCTCACAACTAACACTTGCTTATTTTGACTTATTGCGTATTTCATAGCTTCAACAACCTTGTTCCTTTTGACACAATATTTAGTCTCTGTCGCTATTTCATACTCATACAATTCCATTGTAATTTTTTTGGATATGCATAATTGTTCCTTTATAGACCAATACATTTCCAATAAAGATGCATTATTTGCACACCTGGTAGTAACATTCCTACGTATATTGTCAAAGTGTTCTATTCCATACTTATTTTTAGCATTAATCGCTAACTCATAATATATATTTTCTGGGGAAAAGCAGTATCTCATCATCAAAGTATCAAAACAGTCAAATGAAACTATATCTGCATTGTCAATACGTTCTAACAACTTCTCGTACGTAGCGTTCCAGTATTCATTGTGAGAATATGTATCTTCTGAAATACACATCTCTCCTAATTTCCCATTGGCATAATAAACAGGTATTTTACATTTGGCTATTCGTCGGTAAATTATTTCATAATTTGATGGATCAGAGTTGATAATAATCATATCAGCTTTTTTTTCTGCTTCTTTTAATGATATTACTCTTTTTCCCGCAAATTCCATTCCAACACTTGCTTCTTCTTTGTCTAATAAACCAATAACATTATAATCAGGAATTGCTGGAAGCAGAGTCGATGTTCTCCGTCCAATTCCATACAAAGCTATTCGTTTATCCTTTACTTTATTAAATGCTGTTCTGAAATTATCTATTTCTATTTCAAACTTTGTTTTACGTCCCATTTTAGAATCCACAACAGTTGCATAAATTCACATGCATTCAATCATTCTTTTATACATATCCACAAGACCCGTGGTACAATTCCATGACAATCTTTTTATTTTAGTCGTATCAAGATATACAGCCTGCACTGGATTAAACCCTCTATTTGCAGAGCCATTTACATCTATTATGACTTTTTGATTTCCATTTCCCAATTCATTTATAACCAACTCAGCCATCTCTTTAACTGAACAGTAAGTATCTTCATTTGCTGCATTATATACTTCCCCATTTGCACCACGAGTTAATACACATAATACCGCTGTTGCTGCATCCGCCGTATACAAGTACATTCGCTGTGTCTCACCTCTTGTCAATAGCCTTATATCTTTATGTTCAATTATACTTCTTGCAAACTCTGCGAAAACTCGCATATCGTCCGAATTAACACCCGGACCAAAT
>JAUNIR010000057.1:0-6911 GCA_030523345.1 Lachnospiraceae bacterium | reverse complement strand
TGAGCCAAACGTATCATTTTAACAGGTAAGTTGAATTGTGTAGCATAAGATACACATAAGGTTTCGCATATCCTTTTACCCTCTGAATATGAGCTTCTAACTGAAACAGGATCTAGATATCCCATCTCATTTTCTCTCATAATTTGATTTTCCTGTGGTTTTCCATACACTTCCATACTTGAGAGAAAAACAACGCCTCTAACATGTTTCTTAACTGCGCACTGCATAATATAATTAGTTCCGCATACCATTGTATTAATTGTATCAACAGGATTGCTAACAAATTTTTGAGAAGAAGTTTCACATGCAGCATGAATAATATACTCAATGTTAAAATCATCCACTTTAAAATCGCAAATATCACCCATTACTGGGATAATATATGGATTATTCATATATTCACAATATATCTTATTATATTTTTCAATGTTCCTTACTAATGAGATTACAGTAATATTACTATTATACTGCTCATTTCTCATTAATAAGCCTTTTACTAATGTTGAACCTATAATACCTGTTGATCCAGTTACTAATACTGTTGTATTATTTAATAATTCCCAGTCTATACACTCGCCTTTAGCGATTAGCTTGCTATCCTCTTCAACTATTACATTCTTGTGCATTATATCCTCTTATTAATTATAATAAATACAAACCATCAATTTATTCCCCATATTTGAGAGTTTTCTTTTGCTTCCAGAATAGCCCTAAATAAATAAAAATCTTTTGGTGTAGTAATTTTTATATTATCCTCATTTCCTTCAACTGTATGAATTTTTATGCCGTAATCTTGCATCATACAAGCTGAATCAATATACTCCAGATTACCATCAGAAATCGCTCTATGATGCACTTCTAAAACATCTTTCAAGTAGTAACTTTGAGGAGCTTTTGCCATCCTACATTTTTTTCTATCAATGACATCATTCATGGTCTCATCTTGGTCAACATATACTATAGTCTCTATAGCTTCCGTGACGGTTATTGCTGAACCATATTTTTTAACTCCCTCTATATTTCGTGTTATAGTATCGAAATCTATTAATGGTCTAACACCATCATGTATTAATACAATGACGTCCTTTTTATTCCAACTAGCTATCTCCCGCAATCCAATATATTGTGATTCTTGCGTATTTTTTCCTCCTTTTACAACAGATACTACTTTCTCTAGCTCATATCGTTTTATTAGTTTTTTTGTATAGTCAATCCAATCTTCTAGACATACAACAACAATCTTATCTATTTCTGGATGCTTTTCAAACACCTCTAACGTGTATACCAATATTTCTTTTCCATTCAACTCTAAAAACTGTTTGGGCTTTGCTTTTGAATTCATTCTAATTCCAGCTCCACCCGCAAAAACCAATGCCACATTCATTTCTATTTAATCCACTCCTTTATTTTAGCTGCCACTTGTTTACTAGCCATCCCATGCTTTATCAGACCAATATTTTTTTCATATTTGTTCAGTCTTTTTTTATATAACGCCTCATCAAATTCTTCAATATCCTCTCGTAATTCATCATTGTTTTTTGCGACTGAAAAGGGTAATATTGCATCTATGTTAGGAGATGTCATTTTATTTATATGTACATCATGCCTTGATTTTTCATCTATTAACCATGTAAATACACCCCTGTCATATTTATATTTTTCTATATCATCTGCATATATGAACACAGGAATTTCCATTATTGCAGCATCCATAGCACAACTAGAATAGTCTGTTACTAGTGCATCCATAGCTCCAAGTATCTCATACATATCATCTTCCATAGTAACATCAATATATTGCATATTACTTTTATAATACGTTGCTATTTGTGGATGAAGTCTCAAGATCAAATGCCAACGACATCCATCTTTGTCACTAAGTGCTTTTAACATTGCATCAAAATCAATGCTCCATAATTGAGAATGAACACTTCTCTTCCCATTATCCTCTACCTCTCTATATGTAGGTGCAAACATAATGCACTTGTCTTCTAAGTTAAAACCTTGTTTTTTATAAAACTTCTCTTTTAACATATCTCTTTTATTTACAAGAGTGTCACATCGCGGAGACCCCGTCTTTAAAAACTCGCCTCTATAAACAAGTCCTTTTATAAAAAATTCATCAGTAAAATCTGAATCACTCAAAAAATAATCCACCATTTTTGAATCATTTTTGCTCACCAAATACGCCATTTTTGAAAATGATTTGCCTCTCCATAGGCCTATTGATTTAAATCCACACATCCCATGCCAACTATTAATATATAATTGTTTTCTTCTTTTTACAGTACCTAAAGGCTTCCTATAGTTGTCAATCCATACCATCGACCTTGATAACCAATATGCTCTACTCCATAGTGTATTTGGCACTTTTCTTATATAATCTGGGAATTCTTTTTTATCTATAATATCTTTATTAACAAACCATACGAATTCTAAATTTGAATCCTGATTATGTAATTCCATTACAATATATTTGGGATTACACCCAAATCCACCTTTACCTTCAAAAGTACATACAGAAACAAGATTCCTTTTTATTGGAAAAATACGACATAAATAAAAGCACAAGCTATTTCCAAATGCTTTTATTCTTCGTTTAATTATATATAGCTCCTCGGTTTTATTCTTAGCTTGAGGGCAAGTATTTATTTCTATTAATGTTTTGTTATCAATCACTTTTTATACCAAAAATCCCCCGTACATCATACGGGGGATAATATCATCATAATCTTTCGTGACTCCATTCACCCAGATAATGTACCTAAATTTCTTTTTCAAGTATATTATCGGATGATTTTTTAAGAAACTTTAGTTTATATTTCTTCTATTCAAGCATCTTTCTGACTCTAAGCTGTATAATACCATTCAATTTCTTTAGCTTATTACTTGAATAGTTATATGTGCCAACTTTCTCTAGCTTAAAACTTAATAAACCTTTTAGCTTTTGACTTATTTCAGGACCTATGTATTTCTTTGCTTCCTCAAAATAGTCTTCATAAACACAAGGTAATAATGTATCCGCATACTCTAGGAGTGTAGCCTCATCTTTCCAGTTTTCTTCTCCAGCAAAATTTAACAAAGAATTCCCATGGTCAAACAGTGGAGCCGGAGCAATAATTTTGTTGGTTTTACTATCGACTAGTACCCCAAAATTACCATAATGCCTATCTGTATTCATAATAATAGCATCAAACACCAACATTTCATTTAACGCAGTAATGAATTCATTACCCAAAGAAGAATAATACTCTCTTACAGCTTTCATTCCACCAGTTTTAACTATTCTTCCTATTGGAACATAAGCTACTTCTTTACTTGTAAACAATTCACATACAGAGCATAGGTTTCCCTTCCACCTTGAAATACTGTATGAAATAACATTTAGTCCCATCTGCTTTCCAATAATAGATGCATATTTTTCTGAGTATGGCTCATTGCCTGTATTGGATGCCCCGGATGTTGCACCCTTATAAAGATAAATTTTTCCGTCTTTTCTGCGCCAGCATTTTGGCAGCATACCATTAGTTGTAAATTCAGGTGAAGAATCAAAGCTTGAACGTACACTACTTCCATATCCAGTAAAAGCAATCCAGGCTAATATTCTGCTAAAATTATTTTCATAAAGATTATACTCAGAAAAACTTCCTTCAAAATCATCTGAAACAATCCAATATGAATCATTTAGTGATAATCCCTTACATATTGATACTACATCCATTGGTCTGTTGGCATTCAGGCCACATTTTGCCAGAAAAGCTGTAACATAGGCTCTATTTTTAGGAATGCTTCTGTGTTTAATCCAGTTTGAAAGACCCTCGTTTGATAAATCCAGTCCAAGAGGAAGCAAACTAAGCTTTCCCTCATTTATCCATTGTATCTCCACTACAGGATCTGCTAAGTTCTCGACTATATTAAATTTAATTAAATCTGTATCGTATAGTTTTAACGAATACATTCTTTTAAACCTTTCAAATAATGCGGTCTATTTCCTGTCTTCGAGGAATTTTTCCATAATTTCTGATATAACTATTGATTCACTTCTTGTAAGCTTAAAAGTATGTTTATCACTACCATGAATAGCATACAAGAAATCACTTATTTCATATCTAAGACCATCACCCAAAAAGCCTTCACTATATTTTTCTACTCGGCCTGCATCCTCGTAGTGGGTCTCAAAATATGTAGTCTTCCACCATGGAGCTTCCGCTACGATATATCCTTTAGTTCCACTTATCAAGAGTCTGCCCTCTGATTTAACTCCGAGACCACATGTAATAGTAGCCATTCCGTGTGGGAATGTCATTGTGGCTCTGGTAAACTGATCAATGCCATTTTCATCTAATATGCTGTCAAAACGAAGATTATCATATTCTGTTCCAAAAAGCTTTAATGCAGGAAGACACACATAGCTTCCAAGCTCTGTAAAGCTTCCGCCATATTTTTTGTCTGTAAGCTCTCGATTGTTTTTATTTTCAAGCTTAGTAAAGCATGCTTCAATATTTCTTATAGCACCAATATGACCACTGGCTGCGATTCCAAGTAATTTATCAAATCCAGGGCAGTATGCCGTCTTTATTCCTTCAAATAGAATTAGACCTTTACTTTTTGCTAAATCAAAAACCTCCTCTGTCTGAGCTTTACTCAAACACATAGGCTTTTCACACAGTACATGCTTTCCCCTATTAAGTGATTCTTTAATGTAGCTATAATGAGTTTCGTGAGGTGAAGCTATGTATACACAGTCAACTTCTTCGTAAAAAGCATCAATGTCACTATATGCATTAGTGTTATATTTTGTAGCAAACCTTTCTGCACTCTCCTTATGAGGATTATATACACCTTGAGCATTTATACCACTGACTGACTTTATTTCCATCATAAATCTGTTGGCAATTCTGCCACAGCCAATAATTCCCATTCTCTGAATATGCTCATTTTGTTCTCTAAGCATAGTGCTGGAAATGTCTTTTGTTCTCTCAAGATATACTACTTCACAATAATCCTTAAGGTAATCAAATGTACCTACCCAGTCAGAGCCTACTGTAAAAATATCAATATTATACTTTTTAATATCATTGAATTTCTGACCAGCTGACTCTTCAATAATGACTTCATCAGCAAAACCTGATTTTTTAACATTTTCCATACGCGTTAAGAGAGAGTCAACTACATTAAGCTTCCCTCTCTGTCTGTCATATGATTCAGTTGTAACTCCGACAATTAGATAATCGCCAAGTGCCTTGGCTCTTTGCAATAATCTGTAATGTCCTTCGTGGAATAAATCAAAACTTCCGTATGTGATAACTTTTTTCATAATGTGCTCTTTCAAAAACAACTTCTTATATATCGTCACGTATATTTTCTTTCATACATTTTCATATATCAAGGAATATTCTCATATATATTCATATATTTTCATATATTAGGATTATTTCAGCCATTCATCTTTCTTAGATACTAATAAGGCTTTGAAAATTTCTATATCTTCCGTTGTCGTCAGCTTTACATTTTTTTCTGATCCTGCTGAGAAATAAACCTTTTCACCAAGCTCGACCATGAGAGTACATGTAGCTATTGAATTTGTAATTCCTCTTTTTAAAGCTTCCTCATGAGCCCAGATAAGCTTTCCTAAAGGAAATGCCTGTGGTGTCTGAGTTCTGGCAAGACTGGCTCTTGGAATTTGCTCTATCGATGAATTTTCATCTTCTCTAAGGAGCATAGCCTCTGCACATGGAATTACAGTAATAGAATTTCCATTCTGCATACAGCATGAAATATTATTTGAAATGATTTCCTGAGAAACCATTGGTCTAATTGCATCATGAATTAAAATAATATCATCTTCACTGCAAACTTCTTTAAGGCCCATTACACCATTTCTAAGTGAACCCTGGCCGTTTTCTCCACCTTCAAATACCCACTTAAGCTTTGTGATGTTAAACTGTTTTGCATAAGCCCATAGGATTTGATCCCATCCCTTCAGGCATACAACTGCAATTGCATCAATATTTGGGTGCTTTTGAAATGCCTCTAGTGTATAAATAATAACCGGTCTATCATTTACATTTAAAAACTGTTTTGGAATATCCTGACCCATTCTCTGGCCGCTTCCACCTGCTATTATCATTGCAACGTTCATACTGATTTCCTCTGTTAAATAATCTTCTACACAATTGTCATCATATCTAAAACACTATCATTTGCTTTAAAGTGATGGCAGTTTCAAAAATAAATCCTTAAGTGTAACAACATTATGAAATATATCTGAATATGAATTTCCAACCAGACCATATGTTGTGATAAGAACCGGCTGAATCGCATACCGTGTTTTTGACACAACTCTTAAATCATTTACTCTATTATTTATCTTCTTATATTCATCTTCAGATAACACAAAATCCGAATTATAATATTTCATTTCACATAAATTAATGACCTGATCTTTTCGCGAAATAATTAAATCTATCTGTGAACCAACGATTCCTTTATCAATGTCTGACCTACATGTCAACGAATAATTCTCAGAAATAACACCCAAAACCCCGAGCTTCATTTTTATCTGCTCTACATGTAAAAGACATACTCTTTCAAAGGCTAATCCCTGCCACGAATTTTGAATACCGGTATTTATCTGATTAGTCCAAAAGCGTTCATCTTGGGTATTATTATTATGAACGAATTTATAGTAAAACAATATATAATTATCAATTAATTGATAGATTGTATTCTTCTTAATGGCACCAAATGGAGCATATTTTCGTATAAATCCGCAACTTTCTAATTCTTCCAGCTTATCAGATAAATTTCCTGTGTTTCCCAAAGAAGTTGCTTTAATGATTTCCTCGCGTGTCATTCCTGCTTTTTTTGTGCCAAGAGCATTTACTATTTTTATATATCCATCAGGCTTA
>JAUNIR010000004.1 GCA_030523345.1 Lachnospiraceae bacterium | reverse complement strand
AGAAATGTTGTCAGATGATCCAACTGATCCTGAATGGGATAATCTTGTAAGCTCTGCAGTATTTATTAATGACCCTGTTTTATGTTATTTCACAACAGCAGATGGACAGTTTACTTATATCAAGAGCGAATTATGTAGTGGGTGGATACCAACAGCTGATGTAGCAATTTGCGCTGATAAGAATAGTTGGTATATGAATACGCATCCAGCAGTATTTCTTGTAGTGACAGGTGATCAGATAATTACAGAGACAAGCACTGCAAATGTTAGTCATTCACAGGTTAGTCTCTCTATGGGAACAAAACTTGAGCTTCTTAATACACCTGGTATGGTTGATGGAAGACTTAGTTTTTATAACTACGTTGTAGCATTACCAGGGAGAGATGCTAACGGCAACTATGTAAAAACGGAAGCTCTCATTCCAGTGAGTCGTGATGTGAATGTAGGTTATTTGACGTTGACATCGCAAAATTTGCTTAATCAAGCATTTAAGTCACTTGGAAACAGATATGGATGGGGCGGCTCTCTTAATTCACAGGATTGTTCATCGTATGTACGAGAAGTATACTCTTGCTTTGGATTATCTCTTCCAAGAAATACAACATGGCAAGGTGTGATGAGATGTCGAATTAT
The DNA here is from genome assembly GCA_030523345.1 of Lachnospiraceae bacterium. GTDB lineage: Bacteria > Bacillota > Clostridia > Lachnospirales > Lachnospiraceae > UBA2868. The sequence goes on along the minus strand of JAUNIR010000004.1, from coordinate 63,808 downwards.
AGATGTTTCAGCAATGACAGTTGCGGAAAAGGAAGAATTCTTTAGATTTAATTGTCCTGCAGGTGCTATTGTACAGTTCCCAGGACATGAAATGCTGTATCTTGGCGAAAGAAATGGCGACTTCTATACAATAAATGATGTTAGCAGTATTGCTGCAGACTTAGGAAATCCAAGTCTTTCTGTAGTTAAGGCAAGGACAGTTGTTGTAAATGGGATGAAATCAACTTTAAGGAAAAATGGATCCAGTTGGTATGATAACGTGAATAAAGTAATTATTCCTTGGATGGAGCCTTGGTAATACAACTGTGGTTTTGGAAACATGAATGGCTGTTGGCGCTTACGTTTTGTTTACATTGATTCTTGTTCCAACACTCATATGAAGGTCGAACATGTAGCTATGTATGTCGATGATTTAGAAAAAACAAAAGATATTTTCGTTAAGTAGGTAATCAGATAGAGATTACTATATAATACAAGTAACGCTATAAAAGAAATTGCTGAAGATGAATCTTTTGATCTACAGGATTAAGGAGATTGTTTAATGAAAGAGCTGATTCGTAAATATATCTTACCACTATCAATGTTTATTATTTTTGAAATTGTGGCAATATCTTTGTGGCTATCTAAAGACAATATTTTCTATTTGTTTAATTTTAGTTATATAGGTATTTCAATCGCTTTGGGAATAGGGCTGATGATAGCTAAGAACAGATATGGCAGGCGAGTAACGCAGCTCCTGGTTGGAATGTATATGCTGATATATTTGGGTATTATCAGCAATGAAAATATGCAGATAGAGGGATTTTGGTATTACCTGTTCACAGGTGTCTTTGAGGCTGCAACTATTCATTATGCTGTTGCTAAAATATTTGGCCCATTGATTTTCGGAAGAGGATGGTGTGGTTATGCTTGCTGGACAGCAATGATACTTGATTTTCTTCCGTATAAAGAACCTCACAGTCATGAAAGAAAGAAAATAGGCTGGTTACGATATGCAACATTTGTCATTTCTCTTATTTTTGTATCAGCTTTGTTTTTGGCAAAAGTAGGAAATATAGAGAGAATAATGTTTATAGCTTTTGTTACAGGAAATGTATTGTATTACTTATTTGGAATAATCCTGGCGATATGCTTTAAGGACAATCGAGCATTCTGTAAATATTTGTGTCCGATTACTGTATTTTTAAAGCCAATGAGCTATTTTGCGCTATTCAGAGTGAAGTGTGATAAAGATAAATGTGTTTCTTGTGGTAAATGCAAAAAAGTATGTCCAATGGATGTTGATGTTACAGACAATTCTAGAAAACGCAAAAATGGGACAGAATGTATTTTGTGCTTTGAGTGTAAGAAGAATTGCCCAAAGGGAGCGTTATAAAAACATAAGTAATAGCGTATAGCAACTTTCAAAGGGAGAAATCTATGAGAGGATTATATTTTGATGGAGAAAAAGCTGTTTACAGACAAGATTTGCAGCGACCGGAAATTACAGAAGAAAGAAGCCTTATAAAAATTCTTTTATCAGCAGTATGTAGTACGGATAAAGAAATATTAAAAGGGTACAGGCCGGACTTTAAGGGCATAATGGGACACGAGTTTGTTGGTATTGTTGAGGACTCGCATGAAAAAGCGCTTATTGGAAAAAGAGTAGTAGGTGAAATAAACGAAGTATGCCATAAGTGTATATATTGTAAGACTGGGCGCCCTCATCATTGCAGCAATCGTACTACTCCAGGACTGTCAAAGGATGGCTGTTTTGCTGAGTATATGATTTTAAAAACGGAAAATTTGCATGTTGTTCCAGATGAACTTGATACAGAAATTGCTGTGTATACAGAGCCTCTTGCTGCTGCATTTGAGATTTTAGAGCAAATTGAAATAGAAGAGGGTACACCTGTGGCAGTACTTGGAGATGGCAGACTTGCTCTATGTATTGCAAATGTTATGCATCTTAAAAAAGCAGACGTAACTGTAATAGGAAAACATGAGGATAAACTTAAACTTTTTGCAAATATAGCAAAAACAACTACTGAGCGAAAAGCTGAAAGTTACGAAATTGTTATAGAAGCAACTGGAAGTAAAGATGGCATTTCACAAGCCATTGAATTAGTTAGAAAGAATGGAACGATAGTATTAAAAAGCACATATGCTGAGAATGCACAACTAAATTTAAGCTTAGTGCCGGTAAATGAACTTAAAATTGTTGGCAGCAGATGCGGCCCTTTTGAACCTGCACTAAAGGCTTTGACAGATGGAACGATTGTCCTACCTGAAATCGTAAAATTTGATGTAAGCGATTACGAAAAAGCATTTTCATTTGACGGATTTAAAGCAGGATTTACTTTCTAAATACAACCCAGTTATGAGACCATGGCACTTTCAAACCAAATAAGGTTTTGGGAGTGCCAGTTGTTTTTCTATACCAGGAATAATTCCAACCAGCTCCCATATCCATATAAAGTGCATTTTCTACATTAAGCTCTTTAAGCTTAATAAGAAAGTCGTCAAAGTGCATCATCTCTATAGAGTCTATAATACAAAGATTACCGTTAAGCTCTGCGATTACTCTGTACGAGCGAACTCGTGGCATATTAAAGCCGTTCACTAGCTCACCATCCTTAAGTATTCTGTATTGCATAAATCCACTTCCACCACGGGAGGCAGCCTCCTTAATTGCGCCTTTTGGATCGTCGAATTCGAATTTAAAATTCCCATCAGAAAAGGTTACAGCACCATAGGAATCTTTGACATATGGACTGTCAGAAAAAACACCTTTAGATGCATGGTAGCCCTCTATATTTTCATCAGAAAAACCGAGTTGGATTGCATGCTGAAATGCTGCACCACTACACCAGGTGATCGATTTATCAGATTTTTTTGGTCTGATGCCATATTCTAAATCTACATGAGAGTATTCAGGAAAGAATACATAGAATGTGTCGGTCTTATAGATTGTTGTTTCGTTAGAAGGAACAATGAGCTTATAATCGGAATCACTAACAACTATAGCCTCATTAATATCTACATGATACTGGGATATAAGTCCCATAAAAATAAATAGAAAAGCTGGAATAACGGCAATAGAAGCTAGACAACATAAACGATAGATTATTTTGACTACTTTGTGTTGTATCTTTTCAGACCCCAAAAGGAAAACTGTTAGTGAGAATAACTGAGTTATTACTAGCGCAGAATAAGAGTATAGTAGAATTGAAAATCTCATCTGTGCCACGAAATACATTGTATATGCTGTTAATGATGTAAGTGCCATAAGCATAAGCCATACACCGAAAATAGTTTTTTTCTTACTCATATTTGGTTGCTTTCTATATATTATTTTTTCTTTTTATTTTTTAATAAATCTTGTCTAATAGCTTTGAAATTATCAAGCTGAGATTCTATACAAATTATAAGAATCACAATACACAAGTCAGACATATATTCGAAACCAGAATTAATCTGGATGTGTAGAGGCTGACTTAAAAAGCCATTAATTACCATTAGAAAACCATACAATAATATTTTAAAGATAATGGATATCTGGTTAAAAATTACATTTGCTAAATTGCTAATACGACTATAATCAATTACGAAATGATTAATTATTATTATAATCGTCATAAGGAAACTCATACCTTGGGCAGCCAAATAAAGACTTCCCTGAACACCCATAATCAAAAAAGCATCAAAGTCAGAAGTTTCACCCCATAGCTTTCCAAGAACTAAGAAGCCTTCCTGATAAAGAAGTGCAAATAGAAGGGCACCCATCATTCCCTGCATGAAATCCCAATGAAAATTTGAGAATGCCCGTAATGTAAACAGAGTTATTACAATTTTTACAATTTTTTCAAAAGCAGGCAATAACTCAAGATTATGAGTGACTGACAATATGATAAGAGATATAAAACCACAAGCAACTGATATTAGGGAAACATTTCGCATCAGTCGTTCATCTAAAAACTTTTCTTCTATATTTATTTTTTTCAAGACAAATCTCCAAATATAAAATATTAATGCGGCTAGAAATCGTAAGTAGAATACAGGTTGTAAACAAAATACGAATTAATCTAGTCTAACAAATAAATAGCATATTTATTATAAAACATTTCGGATTCATTAGGAATAGGCGTAAGCACACAGCACATTCACCAATTTACAACGTACGAAATTGTGTATAGGTCACAAACTTCATGAAAAGGGTTGACTGGAAACGTTTCCGGATGTAATATCTAATCATTCCTGGAAACGTTACCGACAACGTTTCCGCGATACGTAACAGTAGATAATATTTAGTTTTAAGGAGAGAGAAATGAAAAAGAAATTACTTAGTGCTATTCTTTCAGTAGCAATGGTTGCATCATTACTCGTAGGATGTGGCGCACAGGAAGCAACAGCTCCAGCAGCAGCTCCAGCAGCTGCAGATGAAGCAGATGATGATGCAGACGAGGCAGACGAGGCAGAAGAAGTTGCAGAAGCTGCAGATGGGCAGGTTTACTACTTAAACTTCAAACCAGAGCAGGATGAGCAGTGGCAGGCACTTGCTAAGAGCTATACAGCTCAGACAGGAGTTCCTGTAACAGTAGTTACAGCAGCTTCAGGAACATATGAAGAGACACTTACAGCTGAAATCGCAAAAGACGAAGCTCCTACACTTTTCCAGGTTAATGGTCCTGTAGGTCTTGCTAACTGGTCAGATTATTGTTATGACCTTTCAGATTCAGATATTTATTCAAACTTAACATCAGATTCATTCGCACTTAAGAATGGTGATGAGGTTGCAGGTATTGCATATGTTATCGAGTCATACGGTATTATCACAAATGCTACACTTCTTGAGCAGGCTGGTTACACAGTAGATGATATTAAGTCATTCTCTGATCTTAAGAAGGTTGCTGAAGATATCACAGCTCGTAAGGATGAGTTAGGATTTGCAGCATTTACATCAACAGGTATGGATGGTTCTTCAGACTGGAGATTCAAGACACACCTTGCTAATCTTCCAATCTACTTCGAGTATCAGGCAGATGGCATCTCGGATACAAAGGCTATTAAGGGTACATACCTTAATAACTACAAGGATATCTTTGATCTTTACATCAATAACTCAACATGTGATCCTAAGGAACTCGCTTCTAAGACAGGTGATGATGCTGAGAATGAGTTCGCAGAAGGTAAGGCTGTATTCTTCCAGAACGGTTCATGGGAATATGGTAACCTTACAGGTAAGGGTATGACAGACGATCAGCTTAATATGATTCCTATCTATGTTGGTGTTGGTGACGAAGCTAATCAGGGTCTTTGTACAGGTACAGAAAACTTCTGGTGTGTAAACAACGAAGCTTCTGATGAAGATATTGCAGCTACACTTACATTCATTAACTGGTGCGTATCATCAGATGAAGGAACACAGGCTATGGCTGACATGGGATTCACAATTCCTTTCAAGGCAGCTAAGGAAAACCCTAACGTATTCGTTCAGGCAGATGCAGCTTATACACAGGCTGGTAAGACACCTGTTTCATGGAACTTCACAACAATGCCATCTGAAGAGTGGAAGAATGGTGTTGGTTCAGCTCTTACAGCATATGCTGCAGGTACTGGTGACTGGGATGGAGTTGTTACAGCATTCGTAGACGGATGGGCTTCAGAAAAGGCACTTGCTGAATAATATACTTAGTTAGACAATAGTGATTAAATAATGGAAGGGTGGTGTAATAGCCGCCCTTCATTAAAAGAAAGAATTATAAAGACAAACACACATTCATAAGGAGACGCGGACATGGAAAAAGCGGTAAGAAAGTATTGGCCGATTTTTGTTTTGCCAACAATAGCAGCATTTGCGATAGGTTTTATATATCCATTTATACAGGGTGTGTACTTATCATTTTGTAAATTTTCAACAATTAAAAAGGCGAAATTTGTAGGTCTTGCAAACTATAAATACGCTTTGACTGATGCATCTTTTTATCATGCATTTGAATACACATTGTCATTTGCAATAGTATCTGTAATACTTATTAATGTAATAGCATTTATGCTTGCGCTTGCGCTTACAAATAAGATAAAAGGTAAGGATGTTTATAGAACAGTATTCTTTATGCCAAACCTTATTGGTGGTATCGTTCTTGGATATATATGGAAAACATTACTTGATTGTTTCTTATCATTAATTGGGCAGCCATTATTAGCACTTAATGAAAAGTGGGGATTTATAGGACTTGTAGTTCTTATGTGCTGGCAGCAGATAGGATACATGATGATAATCTACATTGCAGGACTTCAGTCAATCGATACATCATATCTTGAAGCAGCAATGATTGATGGAGCAAATAGTCTTCAGACTTTATTTAAGGTAAAAATACCTAATGTAATGAGTTCAATTACAATTTGTTTATTCTTAACATTGACAAATGGTTTCAAGCTCTTTGATCAGAACTTAGCCCTTACAGGCGGTGAGCCAGCTCACAAATCAGAGATGCTTGCACTTAATATATATGATACTTTCTACGCACGTTCGGGTAAGCAGTGGAAAGGTTATGGACAAGCAAAAGCTGTAGTATTTTGTATTCTCGTAATTGTAATATCTTTAATACAGCTTAGAGCAACTAAGTCAAAGGAGGTACAGGCATAATGAGTGAAAAACAAACACCAGGAAAGATTATTCTTTCAGTCATTATTGGAATCATCTCCCTTGCATGGGTTTACCCAGTATTTATGATTTTAATTAACTCGCTTAAGGTTGAGAGGGCGATATCAACAACTACTATTTTTAAGCTTCCAACAGCTGAGTCATTTAATGGATTAGATAATTTTGCTAAGGCACTTACTTCTCAGGGATTTGCCCAGGCGTTTGGTTATAGCTTATTTATTACAGTATCTTCCTTAGCACTCATTCTTGTTTGTTGCAGTATGTGTGCATGGTACATTACACGTGTAGATAGCATTTTATCAAAGATTGTTTACTACCTATTCGTATTCTCAATGGTAGTACCATTCCAGATGTTGATGTTTACACTATCAGCTACAGCGGATCGACTTGATTTTGATACACCTTATAAGATTTGCATCATTTATTTAGGATTTGGCGCAGGACTTGCAGTTTTCATGTTCACAGGATTTATGAAGACAATCCCTATTGAGCTTGAAGAAGCTGCAATGATTGATGGCTGTGGACCACTTAGAACATTCTTTTCAATTGACTTGCCGGTATTAAAGCCAACACTTATTTCAGTAGCAATTCTTGAGGCAATGTGGTTATGGAATGACTATCTTCTTCCATACCTTGTACTTGATAGAAAGAAATATACAACAATCCCTATTCTTATTCAGTATTTTAAGGGAAGCTACGGAAGCGTCCAGATGGGTCCAATGATGGCTTGTATTCTTATGACAATTTTACCAGTTATTATTCTTTACCTTGTAGCACAAAAATATATTATTGAAGGTGTTGTAGCGGGTGCAGTTAAGGGGTAATAAGTGTATAATAGTAAAAGTTTGTTAGTGAAGCATAGAGAACTAATAAGCTAGTTTAGGATTAAATTATTAAGAGAGCGTATATAGTAAGATGAGAAAATCAGGTTTTTTACTTCCTGTTGCATCCTTGCCAGGTAAGTATGGAATTGGCTCCTTTTCAAAGGAAGCATATAAGTTCATAGATACATTAAAAGCAGCAGGCCAGAGTTATTGGCAGATTTTGCCTCTTGGACCAACAGGTTACGGAGATTCACCATATCAATCTTTTTCAACATTTGCAGGAAATCCATATTTTATAGATCTCGATACCCTTATTGAGGAAGGACTTCTCAAGAAATCAGAAGTCAACAGCTTTGACTGGGGTAATAACAAGTCGTATATTGATTATGAAAAAATATGGTTATCACGTTTTAAAGTGTTAAAAATCGCTTTTGATAGAAGCAACATTGAAAAGAAGGCAGCTTACAAAAAGTTCATAAAAGAAAATGCTTTCTGGCTAGATGACTATGCTTTATATATGGCTGTTAAAAACAAGTTTGGTGGGGTTTCTTTTATCGAATGGGATGAAGACATAAGACTTCGTGAGGAAAATGCGGTAAAAAAATACACAAAAGAATTAAAGGAAGAGATTTCCTTTTATAAATTCCAACAGTTCAAATTCAATGAACAGTGGGTTAAGCTTAAAGCGTATGCAAATAAAAACGGCATAAAAATAGTTGGAGACATCCCTATTTACGTTGCTTTTGACAGTGCAGATACATGGGCCAACCCTAAGTTATTTAAGTTTGACAAAAATGGTTTGCCTACAGGAGTTGCAGGATGTCCTCCGGACGGATTTTCTGCGACAGGACAGCTGTGGGGAAATCCTCTGTATGACTGGAAATATCATAAGAAGACAGGATATGCCTGGTGGGTAGAGCGTATCAGAAACTGTTACAAGCTATATGATGTAATAAGAATTGATCACTTTAGAGGATTTGATGAATACTATAACATCCCATATGGTGATTCTACAGCCGAATTTGGTAAGTGGGAAAAAGGACCGGGAATCGATCTTTTCAATACGCTAAAGAAAGAACTCGGGGAGATGGATATCATAGCGGAAGATCTTGGCTTTTTAACAGATACTGTATTAAAGCTTGTTAAAGATACTGGATATCCAGGAATGAAAGTTTTACAGTTTGCCTTTGATTCAAGAGAAGACAGCGATTATTTACCACACAACTACATCAAGAATTGTATTGTATACACAGGAACTCATGATAACAATACTACTAAAGGTTGGTATCAGGAATTGTCGAAGGTGGATAGAAAATTTGCTAACGAATATCTTAATATAGATGAGACGAAGGCAGATGATGTTCATTGGGAGTGTATTCGTCTTGCTATGGGCTCGGTGGCTGATATTTGCGTAATTCCTGTTCAGGATTATTTAGGACTAGGTAAGGAAGCAAGAATAAATACACCGGCAACGCTTGGAGATAACTGGAAATGGAGAATGGCAGATAAAGCATTTTCAAAAGCTCTCACAAGCAAAATATATAAACTTACAAAGATGTATGCGAGAATGTAGAATTACCATATGATAATCAATGTTTTATGTGTGATTGAATGGTAGAGAAAAAGTAGGATTAAATGGAACAGATTACGATTAAGGATATTGCAAGAATGTGTGGCTGTGGTGTTTCTACAGTTTCACGAGCATTGAACAATCATCCTGATATTAATGAGGCAACAAGAAAAAAAATAATGAAGGTTGTTAGGGAAACAAATTTTGTTCCTAACAACAGTGCGAGAAACCTCAAACTCACAGAATCTAAAACAATAGCAATACTCGTTAAGGGTATTGCTAATCCTTCTTTTATGAGAATGATAAAAGTAATGGAATTGGAGATTCAAAAACAGAAATATTCTCTTGTTATTCGACACATTGACTTCGATCAGGATGAGGTAGAAGTCGCAGTAGAACTTGAGAGAGAAAAGAAGCTTAAGGGCATTGTTTTCCTTGGCGGTTACTTTAATCATACAAAAGAAAAGTTAGATGCTATTTCAGTTCCATTTGTAATTAGTACAGTTAATATGACAGATGAATACAGTGGGAATTATTCGTCTGTTGCAGTTGATGATGTTAGAGAAAGTTACAAAATTGTAGACTATCTTTGTAAGTTAGGTCATAAAAAGATTTTACTTATTTCAGCAGATCCAGAGGATGAGAGTATCGGAAAACTTCGTAAAGATGGATACAAAAAGGCTCTTGAGGATAATGGGATTAAACCAAACGAAGATTTAATAATTCCTATGGATTGTGACGAAGAATCCTATTCAATGAGAGCGGGATTTGCTACAATGAGAAAAGCACTTGAGAGCGGGGTTGATTTCAGCGCGGTATATGCTGTGTCAGATCTTGTCGCAATAGGTGCTTGCAGAGCACTCGCAGATGCTGGTAAGAAAGTTCCTGAAGACATTTCGGTTGCAGGCTTTGATGGGGTAGATAATGCGATGTATTATTCACCTCGTATTACCACTATTGAACAGCCTTTTGACGATATGGCAAAGGCATCAATTAAGCTTTTATTCAAATATATTGAAGGTGAGAAAAGTGAAAATCAGCAAAGACTATTTGATGGGAAATTGATTATTGGTGAGTCTACTGCTGAATATAAAAAATAATTATGAAAAAATTAATCGGAGATAAGAATTTTTACAAAAAAGTATTTGCCGTTGCGATCCCAATAATGCTTCAAAATGGCATTTCGAATTTCGTTGGTCTTCTTGATAATATAATGGTTGGAAGACTTGGTACTGAGCAGATGAGCGGTGTTTCCATCGTTAATCAGCTCATTTTTGTTTTCTTTTTATGTCTTTTTGGCGCAATTGGTGGAGTGGGAATCTTCACAGCGCAGTATGCTGGACAGAAGAATGATGAAGGTATCAGATACACATTTAGATTTAAAATGTTATTAGGCCTTATAATATTAGCTTTGTTCTGTGGAATATTTATAACTATGGATACGCAGCTTATTTCACTGTATTTACATGAAGGAAGTAAGGAAGGAAATTTGGCACTTACTCTTGAATGTGGAAAGCAGTATATGGCTGTAATGCTTATAGGGCTTATTCCGTGTATTTTTGAGCAAGTTTATTCATCTACAATGAGAGAATGTGGTGAAACTGTTGTGCCTATGGTGGCAAGTGTTATTGCCGTATTTGTAAATCTGGTTTTTAACTATGTATTCATTTTTGGTCATTTTGGTTTTAAACCAATGGGCGTTGTAGGGGCGGCCTTAGCGACTAATATTTCACGTGTATTGCAGGCTGTAATTGTTATTGTTTATACCCATACACATATAAAGAAATTTACATATATTACCGGAGTATTTAAATCACTTAAGGTTCCATATGATCTTATTAAAAAGATGTTGTATATGGCTACGCCACTTGTTTTTAATGAAACGCTTTGGGCAGCAGGTATTGCTATACAGACTCAGATATATTCTGCTAGAGGACTTTCGGTAGTGGCCGGCCTCAATATTAATTCTACAATATATAATGTATTTAACATTGCCTTTATTGCAATGGGCGATGCGGTTGCAATAATAGTAGGACAGTTATTAGGTGCTGGAAAGCTTGATGAAGCTAAAGACACGGCATATAAAATTATTGCGTTCTCCACCGTTATGTGTGTAGTAATAGGCACTATTCTTTACTTATTTGCGCCGGTGTTCCCTCGTATTTACAATACTACGCAAGAAGTTATGGATATTGCAACAGGTATAATTAGGATTTCTGCAATTATGATGCCTGTAAGTGGATTTTTGCATGCAACTTATTTCACAATACGTTCTGGTGGAAAAACACTTATTACATTTCTTTTTGACAGCGTCTTCTTATGGCTGATTTCTGTTCCTGTGGCATATATCCTTATATATATGACTGGAGTTTCTATATTTACAGCGTTTTTCATTGTTGAAGGTACTAATATAGTGAAATCATTTATTGGATGGCTTATAATGAAAAGTGGTGTATGGAGACAGAACATCGTAGGAGAAAAATAGTTTTTTATGGATGGAAAATGGGGCGAAAACAATCAGAGTATAGAGCCTTATTGGCAGCTAAGATCAGATGTCATAAAAATAATGGCAATGGTTTTTATGCTTATCGACCACATAGGTGCGGGGATTTTAGAGCCAATATATTTGAACGTGACTGATTATAATTTGTCCATGAAAATATACTATTTTAAAGTGGCGTTAAAGGCAATTGGTAGACTGGCATTCCCAATTTTCTGTTATCAGCTTGTCCAGGGGTTTGGCTACACGAGAAACCGCATTTTATATTTAAGAAATTTATTCGTATTTGCGCTCATATCAGAAATTCCTTTTAACCTTTTGGAATCAAGAAAGGTAGTGAACACGAGTGGTCAGAGCGTGATGGTAACACTCTTTTTAGGCGGAATCGTGATTGTGATTCTTGATAAATGCAAAGAGTTTAAACCAGTAATTAGATATATATTATCGGCTGTGGCAATAGCTAGCATATCTACAGTGGCATATCTTGCGCACACTGATTATAATGCAAAGGGAATAATATTAATTGCTATTATTTATTTCCTAAAAGATGACAAGATAAAACTTATACAGCTTGGCCCGATTCTATTCTTGATAGACATATTTACGGTTACTCTTTTGACAACAAAAAATATGCATTTTACAATCGAGTACTGTGAATTTTCGTGTACTGCAATTTTCTCATTTTTCCTTATGTATCTTGATAATGGAAAAAGACAATTTGGAAGGTGGCTTAAGTGGCTTGGATATTGGTTTTACCCAGTACACTTATTGATATTGTATTTTGTTTCAAAACTAGTGATGAATTTACTATTTGCAGGCGTTTAGCAGGCGCCTAGAAAAGAGAGGTTTGTTATGTATGATTTGATTATAATAGGTGCTGGTCCTGCGGGACTTAGTGCAGCGATATATGCTAAAAGAGCGATGTTATCTGCTTTGCTTATTGAGAAAAATTATATGGGTGGAGGGCAAATTATCAACACCTATGAGGTTGACAACTATCCGGCATTACCTGGAATAACTGGGTTCGATCTTGGACAGAAAATGAGCGAACATGCAGACAAGTTTGAAATAGAAAAGGTGTCGGAAAATGTTGTATCAATAGATGTGACTGGTTCAGTCAAAAAGGTCATAACCGACGAAAATACGTACGAAGCGAATGCTTTGATTATTGCAACTGGAAACTCTCCGGCAAAGTTAAATGTACCTGGAGAAGAAGAATTTACAGGAATGGGAGTTTCATACTGCGCTACATGTGATGGAGCCTTTTTTAAGAACAAAATCACGGCAGTTGTTGGCGGTGGAGATGTAGCTTTAGAGGATGCGATATTTTTATCAAGAGGATGTGAAAAGGTATATTTAATTCACAGAAGAGATGAATTTAGGGCGGCAGCAGTATTACAGGATGAACTAAAGAAAGCTTCTAATGTAGAAATAATAACAGATAGTGTTATCACGGAAATTAAAGGTGATGGCCAAGTTAATTCGGTTACTGTTAAAAATGTAAAAACAGACGAGGAAAGAGAGCTTTCATTAAACGGAGTTTTCTTGGCGGTCGGAAACAAACCAAATGGAGATTTAGTGCCTGTAGAGCTAAATACAGATGAAAAGGGATATGTAATTGCAGACGAAACCTGTGTGACAAATGTGCCAGGAGTGTTCGCAGCTGGGGACATAAGGACAAAGAAATTAAGACAGGTTGTTACAGCAGTGTCTGATGGTGCTAATGCGGTTTATTCTGTGGAAGAATATTTAAGAACATGGAAATAGATAAGTGTATATGGAGTTCTATGCTAAAAACAGTGCTTTTGGAAAAATAAATTATTCCAAAGGCACTATTTTAGTGGTAGAATAATTAGATAGTGGTTACAATACGAAACCGTTTAAGCATAGGCTGTTTACTATGATGCGAATGCGTGAATTTGGAAAGGTAAATAAATGAAAGAGCTAAATGATTACGTAAGAACAATACCTGATTTTCCGGAACCGGGAATTATGTTCAGAGATATTACTACAATACTTCAAGATGCTGATGGATTTGAATTAGCTGTTGATTCAATGATTGATTGTATAAAAGACCTTGATTTTGATGTTTTTGTATTAGCAGAATCAAGAGGTTTTATTTTCGGAAGTGCCATGGCTTACAAGTTGCATAAGCCTATTGTACTAGTCAGAAAGAAAGGAAAGCTCCCTTGTGAGACAATATCACAGGAGTACGAGCTTGAATATGGCACAGCTGTACTTGAGATGCATACAGATAGCATTACAAAGGGACAGAGGGTTGTTATAATTGATGATCTTATTGCAACAGGCGGAACTATTAAGGCTACTTGTCAGCTGGTAGAAAGACTTGGCGGTGAAGTCGCAAGTATCGTAGCTGTTATGGAACTTTGCGGACTGAAAGGACGTAAAAAATTAGAGGGATATAGAGTAGATACAGTTCTTAAATATGAGGGTAAATAATAATTTGCAGGCAGATTAATTATTTTTTAAGTGGAGAAGAATATGTTAGAAAATTTATTCAAGCTAAAAGAAAATGGTACTACAGTAAGAACTGAGATTATTGCTGGACTTACAACATTTATGACAATGGCGTACATCATTGCACTTAATCCAAATATTCTTACAAATTATGGAGAAGGCGGTCAGCCTCTTTGGAACGGAGTATTTCTCGCAACATGTATTGCATCGGCAGTTGCTATGTTCGCAATGGCGTTTTTAGCAAATAAACCATTCTGCTTAGGACCAGGAATGGGAATTAACAGCTTCTTTGCAGTAGTAGTTGCAAACTTAATTGCTATCGCAGGACTTGATTATGTTTCTTCATTCCAGACAGTAATGTGCATTGTATTTATTGAAGGTATTGTATTTTTAGTGCTTTCAGTATTTAACATAAGAGAGAAGATTGTAGAAGCTATTCCACTTGGTGTAAGACTTGGTATTGCACCTGCTATTGGAATGATGCTTATGAATATTGGATTTGGTTCTAATATTTATATTGCGGATGAGAACTATAATCAGTTTTTTGTTATGAAAGATTTCTTCGGGGCACTTACAGCAAGCCGTGCAAAGGAAGTAATGGGATCAGCTTATCCAGTAATGATTCTTTCAGTTATTACACTTTTTGTAGGGTTATTTGCAATAGTTGTTCTTGCACATAAGGGAATTAAGGCAGCAGTTATTCTAGGAATGCTTATTGCATCTATCGTATATTGGTGTGGTCAGTTCTTTGTACTTCATACAAATCCATTTGCGGCATTTGCTACAGCTTCATTTGTGCCAGCGTTTGGCGATATGGCTGCTACAACATTATTTAAGCTTAATTTTGCAGGACTTGCATCAATCGGATGGTTTACAGTTATTTCTCTTGTAATTACTTTCTGTCTGATTGATATGTTTGATACAATTGGAACACTTGTCGGTACAGCTTCTAGAGCGGGAATGCTTGATAAGCGTGGCGAGATGCCTAACATGAAAGAAGCTCTTTTGTCAGACGCAATTGGAACAGTAGCAGGATCACTTACAGGTACTTCCACAGTTACTACATTCATTGAGTCAGCGTCAGGTGTTGAAGCAGGCGGACGTACAGGACTTACAGCTCTTACAACAGGAATCCTTTTCCTTTCATGCGTTTTCTTAGCTCCAATTGCGGCAGTTATTCCTGCGGCAGCTACATCATCAGCTCTTGTCTATGTTGGAGTACTTATGGTAAAGAGCCTTGGAACGATTAACTTTGAGGATTCAGCTATAGCTGTCCCAGTTGCAGTCATGCTTATAGCTATGCCTATCTCAGGATCAATTGGACATGCTATCGGACTTGGAATGATTTCATATACGATAATAAAGTTACTTATTGGTAAGGGTAAGGAAGTTTCGGTTCTTACTTATGTGATTTCTATATTATTCTTAGTAAAGTTCTTCTTAGCAATATAGTAAAGTGTTATATTATTTAGGACTTAATATTGATGAGATTCTTAGAATGATATACTAGAATAAAGAAAAATTTAATATTAGAATATAGTCGTGGAGGCCGTAAGACATCTGCGATTAAAATAAAATGAATTCAGTAAATTAAAATATTAAAGGAAGGTAAAAAACAATGGCAAAAAAGGACATTGACTGGGGCTCATTAGGCTTCGGTTACATTGAGACAGATTACAGATATCTTGCTTCTTTTAAAGATGGCAAGTGGGATGAGGGTCAGATCATCACAGATCCTAACGTAACACTTAACGAGTGTGCTTGTGTATTCCAGTATGCACAGACAGTATTTGAAGGACTTAAGGCTTACACAACAGAAGACGGGCGTACAGTTACATTCCGTCCTGACTTAAATGCAGAAAGAATCAATCAGTCAGCAGCAAGACTTCAGATGCCAACACTCCCAGAAGGAATGTTTATCGATGCAGTTAAGAAGGTAGTTAAGGCTAACGAAGACTGGGTACCTCCTTTTGGAAGCGGTGCATCATTATATGTTCGTCCATACATCATGGGAACAAATGCGGTTATTGGTGTTAAGCCAGCAGACGAGTATCAGTTCAGAATTCTTACAACACCTGTAGGACCTTACTTCAAGGGTGGTGCAAAGCCTCTTACAATAAGAGTATCAGATTTTGATAGAGCAGCTCCTAATGGTACAGGACATATCAAAGCAGGACTTAACTATGCTATGAGCTTATACGCAATTGTTGATGCTCACGAGAAGGGATTTGCTGAGAATATGTATCTTGATTCAGCTACACGTACTAAGGTTGAAGAGACAGGTGGAGCTAACTTCCTCTTCGTTACAAGAGACGGAAAGGTTGTTACACCTAAGTCAAATACAATCTTACCTTCAATCACACGTCGTTCACTTATTCAGGTTGCTAAGGAATACTTAGGACTTGAAGCTGAGGAAAGAGAAATCACTCTTGAGGAAGTTAAGGATATGGCTGAGTGTGGTCTTTGCGGAACAGCTGCAGTTATTTCACCAGTAGGTAAAGTTAATGATCATGGAACAGAAATCTGCTTCCCTTCAGGAATGGATGAGATGGGACCTATCACTAAGAAGCTTTACGATACACTTACTGGAATCCAGATGGGCAAGATTAAAGCTCCAGAGGGATGGATTGTAGAAATCTAATTTTTTAGAATCGCAATGAAAACTATATAAAGACATAGGGAAAACGCTGGTATCATTTCGATACCAGCGTTTTTGTTGAGAAAATTACCGAAAACAATGCCGGGAGAGCCCGATG
Organism: Lachnospiraceae bacterium; assembly: GCA_030523345.1. Classification (GTDB taxonomy): domain Bacteria; phylum Bacillota; class Clostridia; order Lachnospirales; family Lachnospiraceae; genus UBA2868. The sequence continues at coordinate 47,034 of JAUNIR010000004.1, read as the reverse complement.
CGGCTAATAAAAACTTTGATAATCGCTATCGAAAGAGATATTATAGGTTTAGGCGGTTTAAATCGGTTTTCGAATTATGAAGCAATACATAGCAATAGACTTAAAATCATTTTATGCATCAGTGGAGTGCAGGGAAAGAGGCTTAGATCCCCTTACGGCAAGACTTGTCGTGGCGGATGAATCAAGGACAGCGAAGACTATTTGCCTTGCTGTATCACCTGCACTTAAAGCTTACGGGGTCCCAGGAAGAGCCCGTCTTTTTGAGGTTAATAAAAAAGCTAAAGAAGCCCAGATAGATTTCGTAATTGCTAAGCCAAGAATGGCTCTTTATATGGATTATTCAACAAGAATATATGACATTTACCTTAAGTATGTATCTAAAGAGGATATGCACGTATATTCTGTGGACGAAGTATTCATAGATATTACAAGTTATCTGGAAACATATAAAAAGACTGCCGAAGAGATGGCAATAATAATGATTAAGGATGTTCTAGAGACTACAGGTATTACAGCTACAGCTGGAATTGGTACAAATATGTATCTTGCAAAGATTGCAATGGATATAGTGGCAAAGCATGCGCCTGCTGATGAGAAAGGTGTTAGGATTGCAAGTCTTGATGAGATAAGTTATAGACGTCTCCTTTGGGACCACAAGCCATTAACTGATTTCTGGAGACTGGGGAAGGGTTACGAAAAGAGACTTGAATCGGTAGGCATTTATACAATGGGTGAAGTGGCTAGATGCGCTCTTGGAAAAGAAACCGATTACTACAATGAAGATTTATTATATAAATTATTTGGCATCAATGCAGAACTTCTAATTGATCATGCTTTTGGCTACGAGCCATGCACGATAGAGGAAATTCGAAGTTATCGTCCAGAAACTACATCTATTAGTTCGGGACAGGTTTTAACGAGACCATATGAACATGAAGAGACAAGACTCATAGTGAAGGAAATGACGGAGCTACTGTGCCTTGATCTTGTAAAAAAAAGAATAGTAACAAAGCAGATAATATTGACAGTGGGGTATGATATTGACAACCTTATAGATCCGGAAAGAGCCCGTAAATACGCGGGGAAGATAACAATTGACCGATATGGTCGGCGCATTCCAAAGCATGCTCATGGAACAGAAAACCTATCAAAATATACTTCATCAAATGTAATAATTGGTGAGGCGATGATGCGGCTTTTCGATAGAATTATGGATAAAGATTTACTGAGTCGCAGAATTACAGTTGTAGCTAATGATGTTATTCCAGAACGTGAGGCTTATGAGCGAAACAGACATGAACAAATGGATCTTTTCAGCGATTTTGGAATTGAGATGATACCATCTAGCGGGGCGGAGGCTAATGAAGGAACGGTCACAAATCCTAAAAAAATCACCGATGAAGCTGAGGAAAAACAGCGTAGGGTTCAGCAGGCTGCAATTCAAATTAAAGAAAAATATGGTAAAAATGCAATACTTAAGGGCATGAATCTCCAAAAGGGAGGAACAACTATAGAACGAAATGCACAAATAGGTGGTCATAAGGCTTAAGCTGCGTCACATTTGGTGCCTAAAGTATCAAAAAAACGTTGCAAATTGGCAAAATAAAGAGTACAATAGGTTCACAATTAGGGGAAGTGTGTTCGTATTTTAGGAAAGGCAATTTTATGAACATTTCATCAGTTGGTAGCAATATATATAGTCAGATTGCAAGTGGTAATAGACTTACATCTGCCGCAGTTTCTCCAGCAGATTTAGCAATCTCAGAGAAGATGAAATCTCAGACAGGAGGTTTATCACAGGGAGCGAGTAACATTAAGGATGGAATTTCTGCTCTCAATATTTCGGATGGCGCTTTATCAGGAATTACAGATAACCTTCAGAGAGTACATGAACTTTCACTCAAGGCTTCTAATGGCTTAATGTCGGGTGAAGAGAAAAAAGCGATTCAGTCAGAGATAGATGGACTCTTACAGGGAATCAATGATATTGCTAATGGTACAGAATTTAATGAGAAGAAGCTTCTTAATAGCGAGGATGGAATTCATATTGCATCTAATCCAGATGGAAGTGGCTCTGATATAAGTCGTGTTGATTCAACAGTTAAAGCTCTTGGACTTGATGGATTTAGTGTCATGGGTAACTTCGATATTAATAAAGTTACTGATGCTTTATCAAAGGTTTCTTCAATGAGAGGCGGACTTGGCGCACAGGTGAATGGCCTTGAACATGCATATAATCAGAATCAGATTTCAATAGAGAATGTAACAAGCTCACAGTCTAAGATAGCTGATACAGATATTCCTAAAGCTATTTCTGAGCAGAAGAAAAAAGAACTTTTAAATACATTCCAGATTATGATGCAGAAGCAGAAGCAAGATAATGAAGTAAATAATAGCGCGAGATTATTCTCGGGCATTTAGTTTTAAATAAGCTAAGGGCACCGTTAAGGTGCCCTTTTCATTTGCAAAGAAGTAATTTATTTATAGTATTTCACGCATTATATAGTATAATATCATTATGAATAATTATGATGATATTATTGAAATTGATTATGAAAAAATCAAATCAAAAAGACATCCGCAAATGAGCAGACTACAGCGAGCTGCACAATTTGCACCTTTTGCTGCGCTTACAGGACATGAGGAAGCGATAGAGGAAACTGGTAATGCTCACACTGTAGATGAAACAGTACGTGAGACATTTTATGAGGAAAGTTAGAGTATGGATAGTGTTTTATCTTATTTTGTTTCAGCGAAATTTTTTGAAACAGTTATAGTGATAATAATTGCGTCACTTCTTATTTCTGGAAGTAATGCAATCGATAGAAATTATCTCAAGTCAAAATCGGGAAACACAAGATGGTACAAATCGGCTAAAATTATTTTTGATCTTATTAATTCAATCATCGTTATTGTTTTAATATTGGCAATATTATCGATAAATGGTGTTGATGTAAGAAAATACATTGCCAGTCTTGGTGTTATAGGTATCATTCTGAGTTATGCTTTGCAGGACCTTGTTAAGGACATAATAATGGGACTTTCTATTATGTTCGAAGGATATTATAAGATAGGCGATGTAATAGAAATCGACGGAAAAGCAGGAAAAGTTGTATCGTTTAATGTTAAGACAACTAAACTTTTTATGCTAGATACAGAGACTACAATGTCTATTTGCAACAGACACATTAGCCAGGTTGGCATTTGTTCTGATTGGATAGATATTGCAGTGCCTATTGGATATGATGTTGATTTACAGTATGCGAGACAACTGTGTAGGGAGTGTGCTAGGCGTATTGAAAGATTGCGACATGTTTATAGCTGCGACTTCCTAAACACACAGGAACTTGCTGAAAGCTGGGTTGAATACAAGCTAAGAATACATTGTCTTGCAGACAAAAAACCTTCTGTAAGACGAAATGCGCAGGCCGTAGTTCAGGATGTATTTTATGAGAAAAATCAGGAATTCCCACTCAGCATAAAAGTTCTTTATAACATGGAACCTTCAACAAATGAAAAGCCACACAAGGAGATTGTCGAGCAGGAAGGCGTAGTAGTATATGAGTCAACGGCTCATAGAAAACGAGACTACGAACTTGGAAGAGGCGCAGCAAAATCTAAAGAGATGAAATATTCAGGCTCATCTGAAGACATAAATATGGCCGTATCGGAAGCTGAGAGATATGCTATTTCTGAAAACCTTGATAATGGCATGAAGCTAAGAATACGTCTTTTGTCTGAAGAATTGTTATCTTTAGTAGGCGGTATTCCAGAAATGAAATCAGGAGTCTTTTTTGTGGAGAGGGAAGGCTCGGACTATGAGATATGCTTTGACGCAGACGGGAAAATAAATAGAAAGACTAGAGATAGCCTCGTAGGAGTCTCTTCCACTAATACAAATGAAGCTTACGTTGGTGTGAGTGGTATGATTATACGCGCAATAGACTCAATGCTTTTAATGAGTTCTAATGATAAAAAGGGCTATAACAAGGCTTTCATGAACACTATGGAACAGTCTATTGGTAAAGCAGATGATGACTATAGGTGGTCTTATAACATATATAAAGAAAAAGAACAGGAATCATTAGCTGTAATTGAAATGGATAGTCAGGCAGATATTGAAAATCAGAATTCATCAATAGAAAAGGATGATATTGTGAAATCTGTGCTTACGAATTTGGCTGACGATATTAGAATTTCTGTTAGAACAAATCATGTAAGTATTCGTATTCTTGTTAAAAATGAGGAAGAAGACTAGAAATTGTGATATAATAACTTAGATGTCCGTATATTGTATAGAAGCGGGTACATTAGAGGAGGTTAAAAATGGGAGTTAAATCATTGATTTGTCCTATAGAGGGAAATTCCTGGGATGTAGAAAGAGCACTCAATGAAGTTGATGGATTTTCAAGATACCAGGGACTTGGCGCAAAGCAAAGTGAGAACTTAAGACTCATAGGAGAAGAACTCTTAGGCATGATTGGGGGATTTCTCGATATTGAAAATGGCAGATTCTGGATTGAGGTTGATGGGGATGAGTATTCAGTTAATCTTGCAGCAAAATCAATATTGGGAACTAGGGCAAAAAGCATCCTTGACTCAACATCTAAGAATATGGAGTATAAGGGAATTGGCGGAATAGTTAGAAAAGCAATTGACGGAATGTCACAGATGTTTAGAGATTCTGGCGCTGCTTATAATTTTACAGAACAGATTGATGCAGCACTTGCAGGAACAGAAATAGAATCTGATGACGCACTTCAGTGGTCTCTTGACAGCTACAATAAGAGCATAGAACGAGACGAGAAGGCTGAAGAGTGGGATGAACTTGAACTTTCGGTTCTTAAAAAGTTTTCAAAAAATATAATAGTGTCTTATAGAAATGACAGAGTGGATATTAAAGTTATAGCAGACATTTAGGAGGAGAGATAACATGCAGATTATTAAGTCGGTTGAAGGAAATGTTTTAAATGTGGCATTAGAGGGAAGACTTGACACAATGACAGCTCCAGAGCTCGAGGCACAGGTTAAGGATGACATTGCAACAGTTGACAGCGCAGTATTTGATTTTGAAAAGCTTGAGTACGTTTCATCGGCTGGATTGAGAGTGATCCTTTCAGTACACAAGTCTTTAGCTGGAAAGAGTGGACTTGTTGTTAAGAATCCTAATGAAACAGTGTCAGAGGTTTTTGAGGTTACTGGATTTTCAGATATCCTTACAATTGAATAATATAAACAATAAAAGCCTACTAAAAAGTGGGCTTTTAATTTACACTATTTATTAGCACTCACCATTGACGAGTGCTAATAAATGTGATAATATGTGTTCATACAAGGGAAAAACTATAACTCCATAGCCTGTATTTTTAAAGGAGGTAACAGATATGAACATTAATAAATTTACTAAAAATAGTATTGAAGCGATTCAGTTAATTGAAAAACTGGCATATGAATATGGTAACCAAATGATGGATGAAGAACATCTTTTATATGCACTTATAAAAATTGACGATTCTCTAATCGCAAAACTTATCGAAAAAATGGAAATTGACCTTGAGCATTTTACTGAAAATGTTGAAAATTCAATTAATAAAATCAGTAAAGTACAAGGCGGAAATTTGTATTATAGCCAGGATTTGAATAAAGTTCTATTGTCTGCAGAAGATGAGCTAAAGGCAATGGGAGACGAGTATGTTTCTGTTGAACATCTATTCCTTGCTCTTATTAAGTATCCTAATAAAGGAGTTAAGGCAATCTTTTCAGAGTATGGCATAACAAGGGAAAGATTTTTACAGGCATTATCTACGGTAAGAGGAAACCAGAGAGTAGTATCGGATAACCCTGAGGCAACATATGATACACTTGAAAAATATGGTGAGGACCTTGTTGAAAAAGCCCGTAATCAGAAGCTAGACCCCGTTATTGGCAGAGATGCGGAAATTCGTAACATTATTAGAATTCTGTCGAGAAAGTCTAAAAATAATCCCGTTCTTATAGGAGAACCAGGAGTTGGAAAAACTGCAGTTGTGGAAGGGTTGGCGCAACGTATTGTTGCGGGAGATGTTCCTGAAAATCTGAAGGACAAATCAGTGTTTGCTCTTGATATGGGTGCTCTTGTTGCTGGAGCCAAGTACAGGGGTGAATTTGAAGAGCGTCTTAAGGCCGTGCTTGATGATGTTAAAAATTCTGACGGACAAATAATTCTTTTTATCGATGAACTTCATACAATTGTTGGTGCAGGAAAGACTGATGGGGCTCTTGATGCTGGAAATATGCTTAAGCCGATGCTTGCAAGAGGTGAATTGCATTGTATTGGTGCTACAACTCTAGATGAATATCGTCAGTATATAGAGAAGGACGCGGCGTTAGAGAGACGTTTCCAGCCGGTGATGGTCGATGAACCTACTGTTGAGGATACGATATCAATTTTACGTGGGCTTAAAGAGAGATATGAAAACTTCCATGGAGTCAAAATTACTGATAATGCGCTAGTTTCAGCTGCAGTGCTTTCTAACAGATATATTTCAGATAGATTTCTTCCTGACAAGGCAATAGATTTGGTGGATGAAGCGTGTGCTCTCATTAAGACAGAACTTAATTCTATGCCAACGGAGCTTGATGAGCTTAATAGGCGTAAAATGCAGCTAGAAATAGAAGAAGTGGCTCTTAAAAAAGAAGACGACAAGTTGTCAATGGAACGACTGGAGGCACTCCAGAAGGAACTTGCTGATGTTAAGGAAAAATACAACGCACGTTTTACCCAGTGGGAAAACGAAAAAGCTAGCGTCGACAAATTATCAACACTCCGCGCGCAGATCGAGGACGTAAAGAATCAAATCCAGATTGCTAGTCGTAATCTTGATTATGAAAAAGCTGGCGAACTAAGCTATGGAACACTCCCTAAATTAAAAGCTGAACTTGAAGAGGCTGAAAAAACAACAGGGGAAAAGGAAATGTCGCTTCTTCATGAAAGTGTTGATGATGACGAAATAGCAAAAATTATATCAAGGTGGACAGGAATTCCGATTTCAAAGCTTAATGAAAGTGAAAGAGAAAAGACGTTACATTTGGATGATGAACTCCATAAAAGGGTAATTGGTCAGGATGAAGGAGTTACTAAGGTTACGGAAGCTATAATCCGATCAAAGGCGGGAATTAAGGATCCATCAAAACCAATAGGGTCGTTTCTGTTCCTTGGACCAACCGGTGTTGGAAAAACGGAGCTTGCTAAAGCTTTGGCTGAATGTCTTTTTGACGATGAAAAAAATATGATAAGAATAGATATGTCCGAGTATATGGAGAAATATTCTGTATCAAGACTTATAGGCGCACCTCCAGGATATGTAGGTTATGAGGAAGGTGGGCAGTTGACTGAGGCGGTCAGAAGAAAACCATACTCTGTAGTTTTGTTTGATGAGATAGAAAAAGCTCATCCGGACGTGTTTAATGTATTACTGCAGGTTCTTGATGATGGAAGAGTAACTGACTCACAGGGACGAACTGTGGATTTTAAGAATACAATCCTTATTATGACAAGTAATATAGGCTCGCAGTACCTACTCGATGGCATTGATGATAGCCAGAATATCACGAAAGAAGCAGAGGAACTTGTGAATGCTGATTTAAGGACGCATTTTAGACCTGAATTCCTAAATAGATTGGATGAGCAGATTATGTTCAAGCCGCTCACAAAGGATAATATTTCTGGAATCATAGAGCTTCTTATAGCGGATATTAACAAGCGTCTTGCAGATAGAAATATCACAATAGAGCTTACAGAAGACGCTAAGAAGTATATTGTAGACAATGGCTACGATGCGGTTTATGGTGCAAGACCTTTAAAGAGATATATCCAGAAAAATGTTGAGACATTGGCGGGAAAACTTATTTTGTCGGATGGAGTGGAAGAAGGAAATACGATCCTTATAAGCGTAAGCGACGATATGCTTTTTGCAAAAGTGAAATAGGTGCAAAGAATATTTGTGATTCCATGAATCATTGTGCATAAAAGAATGGCTTTTTTAGGCTAAAAAATAAGCGAAATTATCACGCGAAAATGTAGTAAATATAATATAAATAATATATAATAATAGAGTGGGCTCGGTCCACTCTATTTTGCTATACAAAAACACAGAATAAAGCCTAAAGGGACACAATAGATAGAAATGAAAATTGTAAAAGTAGACAAAAGAGGAAAAGACAGTTTATACGCAACATTTTTGATAATGACACTTGTGCCATTGCTTGCTTTTGGACTCATAGCAATAACATTTGTTTCAAACCGAGTCAGGGAGTCAACAAAGGAGCAGGTTGTAAAAAACCTTAAAAACATTGAAGCTGCTGTAGAGAACAGTTACGACATAATGTATCCAGGTGACTATAACATTCTTGTTATGAAAAAAAGCAGAACGTTATATAAGGGCGAGGCTCCGTTATCTGGAAATACAGAACTCATTGATGCAATCAAGAAGGAATCCGGAATGGATATATCTCTGTTCTTTGCAGACTTAAGACTTGTTACGACAATGCTTGATGAAAATGGTGATAGATACATAGATGTTGCTGCGGCAGACAGGGTTGTCGCTGAAGTATTCATAGGCAAGACTGAAATGTTTTACGACAATGTCACAATTGGAACCATTCCATATTACGCATATTATAAGCCTATATTCTCTGAAGATGGAGATACATGCATTGGAATGATTGGTGTCGCAATGCCTTCAGCTACCGTTAATGCGGAGGTTATGAAGTCGATATATCAGACAATACTCATACTTATTGCGTTCATGATTATTACCGCGTTTGTTATTATAAGATCTTCGTCAAAAATAATTGACATTATACAGAGAATACTTAAGTTCCTAAGAGAACTTGCAAATGATAATCTTGACGCAAGACTTGATGAGGTAGTATTAGGGCGAAAAGATGAGCTCGGTGAAATTGGACTTGCTAGTTCTAAGGTTCAGATGTCACTTAAGAAGCTTATTGAAAGGGATGCTCTTACAGGACTTTACAATAGACGAGCTGGAGAGAGAAAGCTTGACAATCTTGAAAAGCAAGGAATCAAGTCTTCGATTTCTATAGGCGACATCGATTTCTTTAAAAAGTTTAACGATAGTTTTGGACATGAATGTGGAGATGTAGTTCTTAAAGAAGTTGCCGCAAGCCTTAATGAAGGCATGCGTGGTAAAGGATTCGTTGCAAGATGGGGCGGAGAGGAATTTCTCCTTGTCTTTGAAAATATAGAGGAAACTGCAGCGGGATTGATGCTTATTGATATATTACAAGGTGTTAGAGACCGAGTCATTGAATATGATGGGCAGACACATTCCGTTACAATGACATTTGGTGTTGTTGGACGAGCAGAAGATGAAAAAGTCGCTGACCAGATTAGACGAGCAGACGATAAGCTCTATGAAGGGAAACAGGGCGGACGTAATCGAGTCATTGTCTAGAGATTAGTAACAGGTTATACGAATAAATAAGCATAGCTGGCAAAGGCCACTAATAATGTTAAAAATACAAAATAATATATACGAGGTTGAAAAGATGAGTAAAGAATTAGCAAAAACTTATGATCCAAAGGGAATGGAGGAAAGATTATATTCAAAGTGGGAAGAAAAGAAATACTTTCACGCTGAAGTGGATAGATCTAAGAAACCTTTCACAATTGTAATGCCACCACCAAACATTACAGGTCAGCTCCATATGGGTCATGCCCTTGATAATACAATGCAGGATATTCTTATCCGTTTCAAGAGAATGCAGGGATATAATGCACTTTGGCAGCCAGGTACAGACCATGCAGCTATTGCTACAGAAGTTAAGGTTATTGAGCATCTTAAGAAACAGGGTATCGAGAAAGCGGATCTTGGTCGTGAAGGATTCCTTGAAAAGTGTTGGGATTGGAAAGATGAGTATGGTAACCGTATCATAAGCCAGCTTAAGAAGATGGGTTCATCTGCTGACTGGGACAGAGAAAGATTTACAATGGACCCAGGATGCTCTAAGGCTGTAGAAGAGGTGTTTATTAATTTCTATGAGAAGGGCTTTATATACAAGGGTAACCGTATAATCAACTGGTGCCCTGTATGCCAGACATCAATTTCAGATGCAGAGGTTATACATGAAAATCAGGCAGGTCATTTCTGGCATATGAAGTATGAAATAGTTGGTGAGCCAGGAAGATATGTTGAATTTGCAACAACACGTCCAGAAACAATGCTTGGTGATACAGCAGTTGCTGTTAACCCAGCGGATGACAGATATAAAGACATTATTGGAAAGACAGTAATGTTACCATTTGTTAACAGAGAAATTCCAGTAGTAGCTGACGAGTATGTTGATATGGAATTTGGTACAGGTGTAGTTAAGATTACACCAGCACATGACCCTAACGACTTTGAAGTAGGTAAGAGACATAACCTTGAAGTAATAAATGTTCTTAATGATGATGCTACGATAAATGGAATCTGTCCTGAATTTGAAGGAATGGATAGATATGAAGCTCGTAAGATAATTGTTCAGAAGATGGATGAAATGGGTCTTTTAGTCAAGATTGAAGACCATGAGCACAATGTAGGAACACATGATAGATGTAAGACAACTGTTGAGCCAATGGTTAAGCCACAGTGGTTTGTAGCAATGGAAGAGCTTGCAAAGCCGGCTATTGAGGCTGTCAAGAATGGTGAGCTTACATTTGTTCCAAAGTCTTTTGACAAGACATATTTACACTGGCTTGAGAATATTCGTGACTGGTGTATTTCAAGACAGCTTTGGTGGGGACATAGAATCCCAGCATATTACTGTGACAAGTGTGGAGAGATGGTTGTAAGTCGTGAGAAGGTTTGCACATGTCCTAAGTGTGGAGGTTCTATGACTCAGGATGAGGATACTCTTGATACATGGTTCTCATCAGCATTATGGCCATTTTCAACACTCGGCTGGCCTGATAAGTGTGACGATTTGGATTATTTCTATCCAACAAATGTACTTGTAACAGGCTATGACATCATATTCTTCTGGGTTATCAGAATGGTGTTCTCAGGATATGCACATACAGGAAAGAGCCCATTCTCTACAGTACTTATTCATGGTCTTGTTAGAGATGACCAGGGACGTAAGATGAGTAAGTCACTAGGAAATGGTATTGATCCACTTGAAGTAATTGATAAGTATGGCGCAGATGCGTTAAGACTTACACTTATTACAGGAAACGCTCCTGGTAATGATATGCGTTTCTACTGGGATAGAGTTGAAAATAGCCGTAACTTTGCAAACAAGGTATGGAACGCGTCACGATTCATAATGATGAACATGGAGGGCAAGGAAATCACAAAGCCAGATGCTTCAGACCTTCAGCCTGTTGATAAGTGGATTCTTTCAAAGCTTAATAATGTTGTAAAAGAAGTGACAGAGAATATGGAGGCATTCGAGCTTGGTATTGCTGTACAGAAAGTTTACGACTTCATTTGGGAAGAGTTCTGCGATTGGTATATTGAAATGGTTAAGCCAAGACTTTATAACACAGATGATGCTAAATCTCAGAATGCAGCACTCTACACATTAAGAGAAGTACTTATTGATGCACTCAAGCTTCTTCATCCATATATGCCATTTGTTACTGAAGAAATTTTCTGCACACTTCAGTCAGAAGAAGAAACAATCATGATTTCAAAATGGCCTGAATTTACAAGCTTAAGAGCATTTGAAAAAGAAGAAAAAGAAATAGAAATTATTAAAGAAGCAGTAAGAGGAATTAGAAACATTCGTACAGAGATGAATGTTCCAAATTCAAGAAAAGCTGTAGTATATGTTGTTTCAGAAAATGCAGATATTGTAAATGCGTTTAACGAAGGAAAGCTATTCTTTGCTTCACTTGCTAACGCTTCAGAGGTAAGTGTTCAGAAGGATAAAGAAGGAATTGCAGATGATGCAGTATCTGTAGTTATCGCAAATGCGACAATTTATATGCCATTTACTGATCTTGTAGATATTAGTGTTGAAATAGAACGTTTAACTAAGGAAGAGAAAAGACTTACAGGAGAAATTGCAAGATGTAAGGGAATGCTTTCGAATGAAAAGTTTATTTCAAAAGCGCCAGAAGCTAAAGTAAATGAGGAAAAGGAAAAACTTGCTAATTATGAGCAGATGCTTAGTCAGGTAAGTGAGAGACTCAGTTCGTTAAAGTAGATTAAGCTTATATGGGGATTACAATTTGGCGGGAAGATTTTCAGAAAAGTGTAAAGTAACAGTTTCAGAAGACAGTATGAGTGCAAAACTCTTTATTGAACCACCAGAGGATGGAATAGCATACTCTGTGGATGAACTGTCGGGATTTTTGAAAAACAAAGGTGTTTATGGTGGTGTGATTTATTCTGCACTAGAGTATATGACGCAGAATAATGTTTACTACGATGACTATGAGGTGGCTAAAGGAACATACCCTGAAGAAGGGTCAGATGGTTACTACGAGTTGTTTTTTGACTATAATGTTGAAAAAAAACCTGCTATAAGATCTGATGGATCAGTAGATTATCAGAGCATGAGTGAAATTCAGTGTGTTTCTATTGGAGAGAAAGTAGCTCATTATCATAAAGCAGTTCCGGGAAAGGTTGGAACTGATGTAAGAGGTAGGGCATTAAAACCAAAGCCGTCTAAGGAACTCCCAGCTCTTAAAGGATCTGGCTTTAAGTATAACGATGATACTGGCGATTACACTGCTTCAACTGAAGGAAAAGTTGAGTATGATGGTAAGTCACTTAAAATCACTAATGTATATGAACACAAAGGTGATGTGGACCTTGTAACTGGAAAAATCGACTTTAGAGGCGATGTTGTTATAAAAGGTAATGTTTTATCAGGAGTTGTAATTCGTACTTCAAAAAGCATTATAGTTGAGGGAAGTGTCGAAGCTGCAACTCTAATCGCTGGTGGGGACATAATACTCAAAAAGGGAATGCAGGGCGGACAGAAGGCACGCATTTCATGTGGCGGCGATGTGTATGCCAACTTTATGGAGTTTACTAGGGTAGACGTAAAGGGAAAAGTTGAAGCTAATATAATTATGAACTGTCAAATTAACGCGGGAAATGATGTTATAGTTTCTGGCAGACGAGGCGCGATTGTTGGTGGTAGCACATATGCGGTTGGCAATATATCATCTATGTTTTTAGGTAATGCTGCAGGGCATAAGACTATAGCGGCAGTAGGCGTCTCAAGAGAGCTTCAGGATAGAGACAGAGTCCTTAAAACAAAAGTAACTGGTATAAAAACATCAATTGAACGAACAAGAAAAGAACTTGAGAAGGTGTCAAACCCTCATCTTTCGCAAGAAAAGAAAGAAGTGAGGGAGGCTAAGACTGCACAGCTTGAAAGACGCCTTAAAAGGGATGAAAAGCTTGTAAGCAATATAGAAGATGAACTCGAAAAAATTGAGTACACTATGAGTGTTGGTAAACGAGCGAAGATTACTATAGCAGGTTCTGTTTTTGCAGGTGTTCAAATAATTGTTGATGAAATGACAATGGCTATTGATTCGGAACAGAAGGCAGTAGAGTTCTTCAGAGATAGAAAAGAAGAAAAAATTGCTGTTGTGCATAGTAGCTGATAAATGATTTGTAGACAATAAAATTACTAATAATACCAATGTTAGTGATAATGGTAACAGGAACGATATGATAAATTTTGATGAAGAAATAAAAAAGTTTGCTCCATCTTTAGAAGTTGACCAGGTTGAAAACGAAGTGATTAATGAGAATGGGTCAGATATGACGGATGCTTTACTTGCTTTAATTGAACAGAATAAGCAATTAGAGTTAAGACTACGTTCACAGGTTCAGGTAATGCCAATAGATCCAGGAACATATTAAGATGACAAACGAAGGTTTATACACAAAAATTGTATATAGAAGCAATGTTTTTTATAACGAAGGCCTGAGAAAAGCAAGGGTAAGAGACTTATCCGGAGCCGCAGCATGCCTTAGAGAAAGCTTATCTCTCAATAAAAAGAATATAAATGCAAGAAACCTTTTAGGACTTGTATATTTCGAAATGGGAGATATTACAAAGGCTTTAGCACAATGGATTATTAGTAGAAATACTGATTCTTCCAAGGACAACATGGCTCTTCAGTATATAGAAAAGGTTCAGTCAAATCAGTCAAGACTTGATACGATAAATCAGACCATAAAGAAATATAACCAAGCATTGCAATATAGCTATCAGGGTAGTTTTGATCTAGCTATTATTCAGCTTAAGAAAGTTCTTTCTATTAATGAAAGGTTACTTCCTGCTTATCAGCTTTTAGCTCTTGTGTACATGGAGACTGAAGAGTATGAGAAATGCAGACGTACAGTAATTAAGGGACTTAGGATAGATAAAAACAATACAAGACTTCTTTCGTATCTTGATGAGGTTGACAGTATTTTATTAGAAATTGATTCCCAGTCTCAAGATGGAAAAAAGAAAAATGTAACGCGTCCAGGAGCGGAAGTATTAAGTTACGAAAGTGGAATGGATACAATCATTCAGCCTGTGCATGAGAAAGAACGAAGCGGTTTTTCAAGTATTATAAATATACTTATTGGTATAGTGGTTGGCGTTGCAGTATGTTATTTCCTCATATTGCCTGCAAGAATAGAACAAAAAACTATCGAATTTGACGCACGCTATATTGAAGTATCAGACAAGCTTTCTGAGGAACAGGCTCAACATAGCCAGGATTTAATGGCTCTTGATGAGGTCACGAAGGATAGAGACAAACTCAAGGATAGCTTATCTAAAGCACTTGGTACAAACGGGAATCTCCGTCCGGAGGATTATCTGATTCAGGCTGCTTCACAGTACATTAGTGGAGCTGGAAATTCTGAAACAGTAATGACAACGCTTGATAATATTACGGAAGAGAGTATGGCGGACAAGAGTAATGATTTTAAATCGTTATATGATCTGCTTCTTGGAAATGCCTCGCCAGAAGTTACAGATACATATGTAACTGCGGCTAAAAATGCTATGAAGTCAAATGACTATGAGGAAGCTATTACTCAGTATGAAAAGGCATACGCTCTTAATCCTGAAAACTCAGACATACTGATGAATCTTGCTCATGCATATAGGCAAAATGGTAACGTTGAAAAGGCAAATGAGCTTTACAGAAAAATTTCTACAGATTTCCCAGAAACCCAGAATGCTCAGGATGCTCTTGAATATATTACAGAAGATGAATAAAAAGATAAAAGTTTTTTTAATAATAGCATTATTATTTGCTGGATTATTTATAAAATGTTATTACATTAGCTATACAGAGACGTGGCAGAGACAGCATGATGTTATAGGGTTTGGTGCGGATGAAGGACATGCTGCCTACATTGAATATCTTATCAACAATGGGCACTTGCCGGATTTTGATCCAAGAGAAAAATGGGCATTTTTCCAACCACCACTACATCATATAGTGAGTGCATATATAATGAATGCTTCTGCAAGATTTGGCGCTACGGAACATAGAGCACAGGAAAATACTCAGGTTGCGACATGCATTTACATGGTATTACTGACGGTATTTGCTACGTACATGTTTTTAAAGTC
The DNA here is from genome assembly GCA_030523345.1 of Lachnospiraceae bacterium. GTDB lineage: Bacteria > Bacillota > Clostridia > Lachnospirales > Lachnospiraceae > UBA2868. Next base: position 31,446 of record JAUNIR010000004.1, on the reverse strand, counting down.
TAAAGGGACAGGAAAGCTCTTTAAGAAAAATAGCGCTAGTAAGCTATCTACAGAAGGATATATCGTAATGCTTTCAGTTATTGCGTTACATCCTATGTTTATTCTTCTATCTGGAAGTATTAATAATGATGGCTTGTCGTTGATGCTTTCAGTATTAGCTCTTATAATAGGCGTTATTTGGTTTGATAATCCAGGATACCTTACAACTGCTGTTTTGGCAGCGGTCATAGGTTTATCGATGATGGCAAAGCTATTGGGAGGTCTTGTTGCAGTACCTATTGGAATTCTTATGTTTATGAGAGTTTTCGGACTCGACAACAGATACGTAGGTGGCAAAAGCATTCGAATAAGTATTGGGGACAGATTAAGACTCTTCTTCAAAAAATATTTTGTAAAATGTTTATTATTTGCTGTAATTGTATTTCCTTTAGGACTGGGATTTGAGATTAGAAATAGTCTTAAGTGGGGCGTACCGTTTAATTATATTCCTGGAGTAGGAGAGAACTTTAGTGAAGAGATTACTTTATCTAGAAGGTTTTTTGATATAAAGCCAGGTCTAACTAAAGTATATACATTCCTTACTACAAGAGGTGATGCTTTTGATGAGTATAATATTCCGCTGGCAGTGATTAAAACATCCTTGTTTAGTGAGTTTAGTTTCGAGGATGCATCGCGATGGATGAAACCGCTTACACTTGTTCTTTTTGTAAGTTCAGTTGTACTGATGGTTTATGCATTTTATGGAACCATTTATATGGTTTTTTCAAAAAGAAGTAAGCTTGATACAAAGTGGAAAATTACACTGTTTGGCACATATATCACATATTTAGTGGCATATATTATGTTTGCGATTCAGTATAGAAATTATTCGGCTCAGGACTTCAGATATGGAGCAATCTGTATAATTTGTGAAGGTATATTTGCAGGTCTTTATACGGATACTTTGAAAAATAGAAAAGTAAAAATTGCAGTGGTGATTATAGCGCTAGTATTTGCGGCCAGTGCATTTTTAACATATGCCCTTCTAGGGTTTAAATCAAAATAATGCCCAGAACTGAGAGATGAGACAGTTTGGGAGAAAGGTTAAATAAATGGCAGAAGAAATATTAAATGCAGAGAATGGTGAAGAAAAGGAAGTGATCTCTAGAAACTTCATCGAAATGATTATTGATAAGGATTTAGAGGAGGGTAAGTACGAAGAAATTTGTACAAGATTTCCACCAGAGCCAAATGGATATCTTCACATTGGTCACGCAAAATCAATTCTTTTAAATTATGGTCTTGCAAAACAGTATGGTGGTAAATTTAATCTAAGATTTGATGATACAAATCCAACAAAAGAAAAGATCGAATTTGTTGATTCAATCAAAGCAGATGTGGAATGGCTTGGTGCTGACTTTGAAGACAGACTTTATTTTGCATCTAACTATTTTGACAAGATCTACGAATCAGCGGTTAAGCTTATAAAGGATGGCAAAGCATTTGTATGTGATTTAAGCGCTGATGAAATAAGGGAATACAGAGGAACATTTGAAGTTCCTGGTAAGGAAAGCCCATACAGAAATCGTTCAGTTGAAGAAAACCTTCAGCTTTTTGCAGAGATGAGAGATGGAAAGTATTCAGATGGTGAGAAAGTTCTTCGTGCAAAAATCGACATGGCATCACCTAACATCAATATGAGAGACCCTGTAATATATCGTGTTGCTCATATGACTCATCATAATACAGGTGATAAATGGTGCGTATATCCTATGTACGATTTTGCACATCCATTAGAGGATGCTTTTGAAGGAATTACTCATTCAATATGTACATTGGAATTTGAGGATCATAGACCATTATATGACTGGGTTGTAGAAAATGTCGGATTTGAGCACCCACCAAAACAGATTGAGTTTGCTAAGCTTTATCTTACAAATGTTGTTACGGGAAAGCGTTATATTAAAAAGCTTGTAGAGGATAAGATTGTTGATGGATGGGATGATCCAAGACTTGTAAGTATTGCAGCTTTGAGAAGAAGAGGTTTTACACCTGAGTCAATTAAGATGTTTGTAGAACTTTGTGGTGTGTCTAAGGCAAATTCTTCCGTAGATTATCCAATGCTTGAATACTGTATACGAGAAGATTTGAAGCTTAAAAAGCCAAGAGTTATGGCTTGTATTGATCCAATTAAGGTAGTTGTTGATAACTATCCAGAGGACCAGGTAGAGTGGTTTGATGTTCCAAATAACCTTGAAAATGAGTCACTTGGAAGTCGTAAAGTCCCATTCTGTAGAGACTTATACATTGACAGGGAAGACTTTATGGAGGAACCACCTAAGAAGTATTTCAGACTCTATCCAGGTAACGAAGTACGTTTCATGAATGCGTATTTCTTAACATGTACAAGTATCGAGAAGGATGATAATGGAAATATTACCCTTATACATTGTACTTATGATCCTGAAACAAAAAATGGTAACTGTGATACTAGAAAGGTTAAAGGAACAATTCATTGGGTTTCTGCAAGACATGCGATTAACGCAACTGTCAGACTTTATGAGAACCTTATTGATGAAGAAAAGGGTGTTTATAACGAGGATGGCTCGCTTAATCTAAACCCTAATTCACTTACTATTCTTAAGGATTGTAAGTTAGAACCATCGCTTGCAGATGCGAAGGCATTCGATAGCTTCCAGTTTGTAAGACAGGGATTTTTCAATGTAGATTATAAAGATTCTAAGGAAGGCGAACTTGTATTTAACAGAATTGTCTCACTTAAGAGTTCATTCAAGTTAAACAAATAAAGAGACAGTTAACGAGCACAAAGCAGGAGAAGGAAATGGGAATTTTATCTGGTTTATCAAGTATGGGGTTAGGAAAATTTGAAGGGGCAGATCTTTATGCTAAAGAAGAAAAGCCTATAAAAGAAGATCCTAAGCCAGTAGTAGCAAAGAAGCCGGTTGATGAGAAAGATTTTATTTTTGAAAAGTCTTATGAGTGCCCAGTTTGTTATAAACAGTTTAAAGAGAGCAAAGTAAAAACGGGAAAGGCTAGATTAGTAAGACAGGACAAGGATTTAAGACCAATTTATGCAGGTATAGATCCAGGAAAATACGATGTTACATCGTGTCCGTATTGTGGATATTCAACCCTTGACAAGTATTATGGTGCAATTGCGGCACCACAAGCTAAGCTAGTCAAAGAAAGTATATCTAAAAATTTCAGAAAATTCTCAAGATCAACAATTGTATCATACGAAGAAGCACTGGAACGCTACAAGCTTACGCTTGCTAACTGTATTGTTAAGAAGAGCAAGGATTCTGAGAAAGCATATACATGTCTTAAGATGGCATGGACTGTAAGGGGTTACATTGAGAATTATGATAAAGCCTCAGAAGATTATGATGAAAAAATTGAGGAGCTTACTGCTGATGAAGAGGAACTTATCCATAATGCATTAGAAGGTTTTGTGTCTGCAAGAGCTACGGAACCAACTCCTATTGCTGGTATGGATTCAGTTACACTTGATTATCTTTTGGCGGTATTATCTCTAAAGCTCAATAGGTTAGACGATGCGGCTAAATATATAATGGGTGTTCTTCAGTCAAGAAATGCAAGTACACGAATTAAGAACAACGCCATTGACTTAAAAGCAGAAATTCTTGAGAAGAGAGCAGCCGCAAAATAAAGAGGATACTAAGAAAACCAGTTATATTTAAACATAATATGATTAATTTAAGTGTTAGTACAAAAAATAAATTTAAAAAATTTTTATGGCTTCCAGTAATTTTGTTACTGGAAGTTTTTGTGCTGGCAGGCTGTAAAAAGGGCGACACAAAAATTGTATTTACTGTTGGATTTGATGAAGATGTAGTCTTTAAAATAGAAGATATTACATGTACCAAATCTGAAATCATGGTTTACCTTGTTAATACAGAAAATGTGTATGACGAAGTATTCGGAGAGAATATATGGAAGGTTCCTTATAAAGAAGGAACAGTTGAGGACCAGTATAAAGAGGCTGTATTAGCTCGTCTGGCACAGATTAAAGCGATGAATTTATTTGCAAGGGATAAGGGAATAACACTTGATGATAAGGAGATTGAGCGAGTAGAAGGTGCGGCAAATGAGTACTATTCCTCTCTATCTAATGAAGAAAAGAATCTGCTTTCAGTGGATGAAGACACTATTAAAAAAATGTATTCGGAATTTGCTATTGCAAATAAGCTATATGCGACAGTGACTGAAGAAGTCAATCCTGAAATTAGTGATGATGAGGCAAGAACGGTTACAGTGCGATCAATTCTTATAAAGACGTATTCAATCGACTCAGCTGGTAACAGAATAGACTTTAGTCCGGAGATGAAAGATGATGCTTTAAAAAGAGCATATGAAATAGATGCTAAAATCAAATCGGGTGAGGAGTTTGAAATTCTTCAGGCAGATTATAATGAGGATGAAAAAGCATCGTATAGCTTTTCTAGAGGCATCATGCCAAAGGAGCTAGAGGATGTGGCATTTAATATGTCAGAGGGAGAAGTTAGTGGGGTGATAGCTACAGAATATGGTTACCATATTATTAAGTGTATTACAAATTTTGACGAAGAGCAGACGGATTTAAATAAAGAGGTTATAGTAAAAGGCCGAAAGCAGGAAACCTTTACGGGTAATTATGATAGTTACATTTCTTCCCTTACATCAAGCATTAATATGGATTTGTGGAAGTCTATAACATATGTCAGAGAAAACGGAGTGACAACTACGGACTTTTTTGAAGTATATGATAAGTATTTTTCTTAACACAAAGGTGGTAAGCTAATAGTACTTAAATTTCGTAAATAGCAATAATTTATAAAAAATGCACAATTTTTAATAATATAATTTGCACACCTTTTCGATTAGAAATTGAAGTTATTAGTTGAAAATGTACAACTTTTTATGGTATAGTCAATACGAAAACGTTTACGTTAAACGTTTTCGTATTTTTTGTTTTTATAGTTTATTTTTATTTGGAGAAACCGTTTTGGGAATGGTAACAATCAGGGACATAGCAGAGCGTTATGGCGTTTCAGTAGCTACAGTATCTAAAGCCCTTAATAATCAGAAGGATATTGGAGCTAAGACAAAAGAAGAGATTAGAAAACTTGCCAAAGAAATGGGATATGCCCCTAATGCTGCAGCAAAGGAACTTAAGACAAATAAAACTCATAACCTTGGAGTTTTATTTGTAGATGAAGGTCATAGTGGACTCACTCATGACTATTTTAATCATGTTTTAGATAGCTTCAAGAATACTGCAGAACTTAGCGGTTACAATATGACATTTATTAACTGCTGTAAGGAAAGTGCTTCTAGATATACGTACTTAGAGCAGGCTAGATCAAGAGGATTTGACGGTATTGTTATTGCCTGTGTAAACTATGACGATCCAGAAGTTATAGAGCTTATGAAGAGCGATATACCTGTTGTAACAATTGACTACGTTTTCAATGAAAAGATAAATGTTATTTCAGATAATAATACAGGAATGAGCGATTTAGTTAAATATGTCTACTCAAAAGGACATAGAAAAATTGCTTACATTCATGGTGAAGGAACAATGGTTACAAGAGGCCGCCTTACATCATTTAGAAAGACTTGTGAAGAACTTGGAATATCTGTTCCAAAGGATTATATAAAGGCATCAACTTTTAGAAATGTTGAAGGAGCATATAAGGAGACAAAAACACTTTTGGGACTTAAAACCCCTCCTACATGTATTTTATATCCAGATGATTTTTCAGCATTTGGAGGAATCAATGCTATTTATGAAATGGGACTTAAGATTCCAGAGGACATCTCTGTAGCAGGATATGATGGTCTTGCTCTTGCAAAGTGCTTTAAGCCTCAGATAACTACAATTATTCAGGATACAAAGAAAATAGGTGAAGAAGCGGCAAATAAGCTTATAAGTCAGATTGAGAAGCCTGAGACTACATTAATAGAAATGGTAGTTGTTCCAGGCTCAGTATTTGAAGGAAGCTCAGTAGCAAATGCTTAAAATGTTATAGATTTAATGATAAAGATTATCTTCATTTAAATATTGGAAAAGTATTGTATTGTGAGGTATGCCCGTAAGTTACTTGCGGGCATATTTCTTTTTTACTAGTTAAGGTTGTCACAGGTATGCAATTTTTTTTATAATGACACATATAAAATATTATTACTATGTACTTAGTTATTGTTAGACGTATTGCTTTTTACTCTAAAAATAATTAAAATGTATATAACTCTGCGAGATGTATTGAGTACTTATCAGGATTTTAAGACCTGGCTAGGAGGTAGAAATGGGTAAATTAAGTAAATTATTAACAGTTACAGCAGTGGCAGCAGCTACAGGTGCAGGCGTTTTTTACTATTTGAATAAATCACAGATTGAGTCAGCTAAGAATGTTGATGAAACAGGTGAGGGTGTTTCTGGAACTGGTACAACAGCTCAGGATTCTGTTACAGATTTCTTTAGAGAGAAGAGAGAGGCTATTATGAATAGTCGTGAGTATGTTACTCTTAAGGAAAATGCAGTAACAGCAAAAGACGCGTTAGTGAAGACTGTTTCTGAAGCAGCAGAGATGATTAAGGAAAAAGCAGCTGAAGTTAAGGACGGAGTTGGTGTTGTAGCTGAGGATGCTAAGGACAAGGCTGAAGATTTCGAGTTTGAAGAGTTTAAGGATGAATCAATCGAGGGAGAATTCGAAGACGAATTGGATGCTCCTGAAGACGATTCAGATGCAGAATAAGCTTTGATGTATTGCAATAGTTAGCAGATATTAAGCTAAATATAAGAGAATGATTATTGTTAGCACTCATATAATATGAGTGCTAATTTTTTATTGACTTTACTTTTATCACGATTTACAATTGTGATAGTAATGATTATTGATTTTGAAAATCAGTCGCAAATAAAGAAGCGGCATTTGATATGTGGAGGTAATAATTATGGCAAAAAAAGGAAGCTTATCAATTAATTCTGAAAATATTTTTCCAGTAATTAAGAAGTGGTTGTATTCCGACCACGACATATTTGTAAGAGAGCTTATATCTAATGGCTGCGATGCTGTTACAAAGCTTAAAAAGTTGGATATGATGGGTGAGTATGATTACCCAGATGACTTTGAAAATAAAATTAGAGTAGTTGTGAGCCCAGAGAAAAAGACAATCAAGTTCATTGACACAGGACTTGGAATGGATGCTGATGAGATTGAAGAATATATTACTCAGATTGCATTTTCTGGAGCTACAGACTTCCTTGAGAAGTATAAGGATAAGACAAATGATGACCAGATTATTGGACATTTTGGACTTGGATTCTATTCTGCTTTTATGGTTGCAGATGAAGTACATATTGATTCTTTATCATATAAGAAAGGCGCAAAAGCCGTTCATTGGGAGTGCGATGGTGGAACAGAATACACTTTAGAAGATGGAGATAAAGATTCTGTTGGTACAGAGATTACACTTTTCCTTAATGAAGATACTGTAGAGTTTGCTAATGAGTATCGTATGCGAGAAGTTATTAAGAAGTACTGCTCATTTATGCCTACTAACATCTATCTCGAAAAAGATGGTAAGGAGACAGAATATGAGACAATCGATGTAGAAGATAAGACAGACAAAGACGTAGTTGTTGAAGAAATACATGAAGATGCTAAGTTTGACAATGAAGGTAAAGAAATTACACCGGCTAAAGACAAGCTTAAAATCGTAAAGCGCCCAGTTGCGTTAAATGATACAAACCCACTTTGGTGTAAGCATCCTAACGATGTAACTAAGGATGAATATCTTGAGTTTTATAGAAGTGTATTTATGGATTATAAAGAGCCATTGTTCTGGATCCATTTAAATATGGATTATCCATTTAACTTAAAGGGTATTTTATATTTCCCTAAGATTAATATGGAATATGAATCAATAGAGGGAACAATGAAGCTTTATAATAACCAGGTATTTGTTGCGGATAATATTAAGGAGGTAATTCCAGAATTCCTTATGCTTCTTAAGGGTGTTATTGACTGCCCTGATTTACCACTTAATGTGTCACGTTCGGCTCTTCAGAATGATGGATTTGTTAAGAAAATTTCTGATTATATTTCTAAGAAGGTGGCAGATAAGCTTGCTGGTATGTGCAAGACAGAAAAAGAAGAATACGAAAAATATTGGGATGATATCGCACCATTCATAAAATTTGGATGCCTTAAGGACGACAAATTCTGCGAGAAGATGACAGATTACATTCTCTTTAAGAATCTTGATGGAAAATATCTTACACTTCCTGAATGTCTTGAAATTAAGCCTACAGACGTTGAAGAGAACGCTACAGACGAAGAAGGAAATAAGGTTGACGCAGAAGTTGTTGATGAAAATGGCAATGCAGTTACTGGAAACGAAGATGGTGAGAAGGAACCTAGAAAGATTATTTATTATGTAACAGATGAAGTGCAGCAGAGCCAGTATATTAATATGTTTAAAAAACAGAAAATGGATGCTGTGATTTTAACACATAACATTGACCAGCCATTTGTCCAGCAGCTTGAATCAAAGAATGAAGATATTAGATTTGCAAGAATTGATGCGGATTTAACAGAAGTATTTAAATCAAGAGTTGCTAAGAAAGATCTTAAAGCTATGGAGGAACTCCAGGCTGATCTTGAGAAGCTTTTCAGAAAGGCTCTTAAGAAAGATAAGCTCACAGTGAAGGTTGAAAAGCTTAAAAATAAGGATACATCATCAATGATTACTGTATCAGAGGAAAGTCGTCGTATGCAGGATATGATGAAGATGTATTCTATGCCAGGAATGGACATGGGATTGTTTGGTTCAGACGAGGGAATTACTCTTGTTCTAAATTCTCAGAACGAGCTCGTTAAATATATTTCAGAGCATCAGGATTCTGATAATGCAAAGCTTTTTGCGGAGCAGTTATATGATTTAGCTTTAATTGCAAATAAACCATTAACACCAGAAGAAATGACAAAGTTCGTGGCAAGATCTAATAAGATTATGATAGAATTAACAAAGGATCACGAATAAGAATATTTGTATTAGCTTTGATGTATGAATAAGATAGTCTATTTACAGGCAAATGAAAAAATAGCGACCTCATTTCAGGAAGAGTTTCTAAAACATGAAATAGAGATGCTAGTAGTGAAAACAGGAGAAGAAGCACTTAATATTATCGCAAGAGAGAAAGTGCTTCTCCTTTTGCTTGATATAAATATTCCTGACATGCGATTTAGAAAACTTGTTGATAGAATCAGGGCTATATCACCACAGGTTATAATTAATGTTTGTGTTGATGTACTTGATCCTCTTATGATAACGAAGCTTTCTAACAGACATCATGTGCACAAGATTTATGTGGCACCATGGGACATAGACTCAATAGTTGAAGAAGTTAAGGAGTCAATAGAGGTTGCGATTATTAACGAGCAAGTAAATGTTAGGGAAGAAAAAATAAATTCTGAGATAAAGGATTTAGAAGCCACTATAGATTCGCTTAAAAATACGTTAAAAAAACAACAGCATAGTTACACCAAACTTACAGAATTAACAGATTGCTTTGTGAAGTCTGTAATGGATGATGAGAATTTTAATCTTGAAAGAAATGAAAGAGTAGCATTCGCTTCGGATGTTTATACATCTATACTTAGGATGCAGACAACAGGTACGTTCAATATCGACAAATTTGTTGACACTATAAAAAGAGACCTTGCAGAAATAAAAGGTATAGCACCAACAATGGAAATAGGGCAAATTGAAAGCTGCATATTTGAGGGACAGTCACGTTCACTTGCGCAGAATATAAGATTTTGCATTTTTATGATAGCAAGGCTCTATGGCCAGTTTTATGATGGATTTAAGATAAGCGTAACATCTCATTTTATTACTACGAAGGATGCAGAGTTTGATGTCATCATAGAAAATGCACAGAATATGAATTTCGGAGATGAAAATAAGTGGAACGAATATTTTTCCTATGCGAGAGAATTGATTATAGGAATGAGCTCTGATTTTTCTGATAGAAAAGATGAAAATAAAGCAGTGTATGTGATGATATTACCTGTGGCAAAGGATTGATATAATATTTGCATTATGTGTTAATAAATTAAAATCTCTGAATTTACATCTGCATACATGCATTTGTCGAGAACTTCAATAATAGCCTTACCGGAAGTGATTTCGGTAAGGTCTTTTTTTACTATTTCTAAAGAATCCAGGTCTATTACAAGCTTAAATGTTACATTAGTTCCATAATCTGAGCTAAGCACTCTAATGCCTTTGTTTGCGAAGTTGTACTGAAGCTTGCCAACCTCTGTATATTCACATGTGACATTAACTAAAATTCCAGGTTTTTTCTCAATAATAACACTGTTATTTAATCCTTCTTTTACAGCTCCTTGATATGCTCTTACAAGACCACCAGTTCCTAGAAGTGTACCACCAAAATATCTTGTTACAACGCAGCATACATTAGTTATACCTTCGCCTAGGAGAATTTCTAGCATTGGTCTTCCAGCGGTTCCGGAAGGTTCACCGTCATCCGAACACCTAGTTAGTTCGCTATTGTCACCAATTACAAAAGCAGAGCAGTTGTGTCGTGCATCAAAGTATTGTTTTTTAATTGCATTAATAAAAGCTACAGCGTCTTCTTCTGTAGTAACGGGCTCTATGTGCGCTATAAATCGTGATTTTTTTTCTTCTATTTCACCGGTTCCACCAGTGTAAACGCTTTTAGGCATAATGTTGACTCCTGATAATAATTACCATGATTTATTGTAACAAAATTTTGTGACATTTGGCTATATTTTTGCTATAATAATTAAATTGAGATTACTGTGGAAAAGTGTATCCATTAATTATAAAAAAGGCATCTGAATTATGAATAATTATAGTAAGAGATCAATAAAGAGACGACACAAAGCAGTCGGTTCAGTTACTACAAAGCTTGGGAAAATGTTCGGAGTTTCATTTTTTGAGCTTGCTGTATTTGGAGCTTGTCTTGCAGGTATTTGCGGTACTTGTGCAGTAGTGGGACTTGTCATGGGAATTATAGCTACAGCTCCTGACATAACTAATGTTGATGTAACTCCTGCAGGATATTCAACAACTGTTTATGACAGAAATGGTAATCAGATTACAAAACTTGTAGCTGAGAATTCTAACAGAGTATATGTAACTCTCGATAAAATCCCAGAATATACGCAGCATGCTTTTGTAGCTATCGAGGATGAACGTTTCTATGAACATAATGGTATTGATATTCAGGGTATCATGAGAGCTGGCGTTACAGCACTTACAAGTGGAGATTTATCACAGGGTGCTTCTACAATCACTCAGCAGCTCCTTAAGAACAACGTATTCATTACATGGACATCTGAATCATCAACACTTGATAAATTTAAGCGTAAGTTCCAGGAACAGTATTGTGCGGTTCAGCTTGAAAAGACAATGGATAAGGATAAAATCCTTGAGAACTACTTGAATACTATCAACTTAGGCCAGAGTACCCTTGGTATTCAGGCTGCATCCTTAAGATACTTTGGTAAGCCATGTTCAGATCTCACTATTTCAGAAAGTGCTGTTATTGCGTGTATTACACAGAACCCTTCTAGATGGAATCCTATTTCGCACCCTGATAATAACTCAGAGAGAAGGGGTGAAGTCCTTAGGAAGATGCATGATCAGAAGTACATTACAGATGCTGAGTATCAAGAGGCTTTAGCTGATAATGTTTATGATCGTATCCAGAAGGTTAACGAACAGACAGAAAAAAATACAATTTACTCATATTTTGTGGATGAACTTGTTGACCAGATTATGAATGATATGCAGGAACAACTTGGATATTCATCTACACAGGCCTACAACACTCTATATAGTGGAGGTCTTCAGATTTTTACTACTCAGGATATGGATATTCAGAAAATATGTGATGAAGAGATTGAAAATCCAGAACATTATCCTGAAAACGTCAAGTGGTATCTCAAGTATCAGGTTACTTTTGAGGACGAGAACGGGGATACACAGAATTTTTCTACATATAATTTTGAGAATTATTTTAAAGAGCATAGAAATTCTAAGTTCAACTCAATTTATGCTTCTAAGGAAGAAGGAGAAGCTGATATTGAGGAATTCAAGAATGCAATGCAAAAGCCGGGATGGGAATTTTTAGCTGAGAATATTTCCTTCACGCCACAGCCTCAGACATCTGTGACAATTATTGAGCCTACAACAGGAGATGTATTAGCAATTGTTGGAGGTCGTGGAACAAAGGAGGCATCCCTTACACTTAACAGAGCATCTGATACTAAGCGTCAGCCTGGTTCATGCTTTAAGGTTTTGGCGGCTTACGCACCAGCGCTTGAGACGGGAGATTATACACTTGCTTCTACTCAGCTTGATGCTCCATATAATTACGCAAATGGACGTCCTGTTAAGAACTGGTATGGAGAAGCTTATAAGGGTATTTGTACGTACCGATACGGAATTGAACAGTCTCTTAATATCGTAACAGTTAAGGCGTTAACAGATATAACTCCTAGAGTTGGATTTGATATGCTCCTTAACATGGGATTTACGACTCTTGTAGAAAAGAGAACTGAGTGGGATGGAAGTATATCGTCGGATATTACGCAGTCACTTGCTCTTGGTGGTCTTACAGATGGTGTTACAAATGTAGAACTTACAGCAGCATTTGCTTCAATCGCTAACAAAGGAACATATAACAAGCCTAGATTCTATACAAGTATTATTGATCATGATGGGCAGACTCTTATAGAAAATGGCGTTAAATCAAGACAGGTTCTTAAGCCAAGTAATGCTTATTGTCTTACATCTGCTATGGAAGACGTTGTTACAAAGGGTACAGGTGCTAAGGTTAACTTCGGCAACATGGCAATAGCAGGTAAGACTGGTACAACAACAAGTAACGTAGATGTATGGTTCTCGGGATACACACCTTATTATGCGTGTGCAACATGGGCTGGCTATGATAATAATGTTCATATGGGCTCAGGGGAGACAAATACAGCTAAGTATTTATGGAAGGCAATTATGGGACGTATCCACGAGGGCCTTGAATATAAAAACTTTGAAAAGCCGGAAGGAGTTGTATCATCTACAGTATGTGCAATAACAGGTAAGGCTCCTAATGTATTCTGTACACAGACAAGGACTGAGATTATGGATAAGGACTCAGTTCCTAAAGAAATGTGTCAGGGCCACGATATCTTGTTAGAAGGACTACTTAATGGCGAGGCAATTGCGGGAGATTTAGTTCTTGGACAGATGTGTAGTCAGACAGGAAAGATGGCAACAGGTACTTGTCCATACTTGACGACTGGAATGGTAAATCCATTTGGTGGATATTGTATACATAGTTATCAGGATGGCGCCCCAATGTTTACAGCGGAGGATGTTACCGATCAGACTGAAAATGCGGAAGCTTACAAACAGGCAGCAGATGCTCAGGCAGCAGCAGGTGCTGAGGCACAGGCGGCGGCACAGGCAGAGGCAATTTTGCAGGGTCTTGGCTTAGCCGGAGTTCCTGACGGAATAGCTCCAGTAGCACCAATCCCGGATCCAGGACTAGCATTACCGCAGTAGGAGGATGGACATGACAGTAGAGGAAATACTTGAATTAATACAGGAAAAACAATATAGCAAAGTCAGAACGGAACTTTCTGAGTGGAATGAAGCGGATATCGCGCAGATTCTTGATGAAATCGAGGACACTGAACAGCGAGTTAAGGTATTTAGAATACTTCCTAAATCAATTGCGGCAGATGTTTTTGCATATCTTCCAATTGAGGTTGAGCAGGAAATTATCACTCTTATTACTGATAGAGAAGCAACGAACATCATTAATAACTTGATGGCGGATGATGCTGCGGACCTTATGGAGGAAATGCCAGCAGGGGTAGTCAAGAAACTTCTTGCAAATGTTTCATCAGAACAGCGTAGAGATATTAATCACCTTTTAAGATACCCTGATGATTCGGCCGGATCTATTATGACGGTGGAATTTGTAGACTTGAAGGCTTCGTCTACAGTTGCTCAGGCGATAGACAGAATTAGAAAAACAGGTGTTGATAAGGAGACAATCAATATTGCTTATGTACTTGATAAGGAACGTCACCTTATAGGAACGGTAGCATTACGTTATTTGCTTCTTCGTGGCGAAGATGAAGTAATCGGCGATTTCATGAATGACAATATCATCAGCGTTAACACCCTTACTGACCAGGAAGAAGTTGCTAAGCTTATGTCAAAATATGACTTTACGACTATGCCTGTTGTGGACAATGAAGATAGACTAGTAGGAATCGTTACAGTCGATGATATCATCGATATCATGACAGAAGAGGCTACAGAGGATATCGAAAAGATGGCAGCTATCGTGCCTACTGATAAACCGTATTCCAGAACAACAGTTTTTGAGACGTGGAAAAAGAGAATTCCATGGTTACTTCTTCTTATGATTTCAGCAACAGTTACTGGTAAAATCATAACTCACTATGAGACTGCACTTGGAACATATGTCGTTTTAACAAGCTTTATTCCAATGCTTATGGATACTGGCGGAAATGCTGGAGGTCAGGCATCTGTTACAATTATCCGAGGGCTTTCACTAAATGAAATTGAGTTTTCTGATATTGGAAAGGTTATATGGAAGGAAATAAGGGTGGCATTCCTTTGTGGTATAACACTTGCCGTTGCTAATTTCTTTAAAATTATGCTTATAGATCATGTAACAGTTGTTGTTGCTTTAGTTGTGTGCTTGACACTTGTACTAGCAGTACTTTTTGCAAAGATTGTTGGATGCACATTGCCTATGCTGGCTCAGAAAGCTGGGTTTGACCCAGCGGTTATGGCATCACCATTCATTACAACTATTGTTGATGCTTTGTCGCTTATGATTTATTTTGCGATAGCAACACGTCTTTTACATATTTAGAATAATGATTGGAAAGATTTGGTTTACTATCAAGATGGAGGAACTTCTATGAATATTGAGAATAGAATTAAGGAATTAGGAATTGATCTTCCAGAGGCAGCAGCACCTGCAGCAATGTATGTGCCAGTTAAGCAGACCGGAAACCTTTTATTTGTTTCGGGTCAGATACCTGTTAAGGCTGGAGTTATGCAGTATACAGGCAAAGTGGGAGAAGACAGAACATTGGAAGAGGCACAGGCAGCAGCAAGACTTTGTGCAATTAATATTATTAGTGCTGTAAAGGCTCATGTTGGAGATCTTGATAAAGTTTCATCGATAGTGAAAATCACAGCTTTTGTGGCTTCTAAGACTGGATTCGATAAACAGCATCTTGTTGCAAATGGTGCATCAGAGCTTTTGTTCGATGTTTTTGGTGAAGCAGGAAGACATACAAGATCGGCTGTGGCTGTGAATCAGCTACCTCTTGATGCGACAGTTGAAGTAGAAGCAATTATTGAGATTTTGAATTAAATTTGTTACAATAAAAGGTAATTAATTGGGAGAAAATTGATGGGTGATTCATATGTCGAAAGCCTTGTAGAAAGGGAGAGGAATTCTTTCTACGCACTACTAAAAAATGTTTCATACGCAGTATGCGGTATATGTGTGTTGGTAGCGATACTTACTGGTATTCCACTACTTTTTCTAGTAGCGGTTGCGGTAGGTATTATTGGCGTGTTTGTAGTACCAAATCCTGATTATGAATTTGAATATTTATTTATTGGTAAGGAACTATCTATAGATAAAATAATTGCTAAGAGCAATAGAAAGACTCTGGGCTCTTATGATTTAGATAAGATGGAGTTCATGTGTCCTCTCACATCGCACGAACTTGATTCATATAAGAGTAAGAATACTCCAGTAAGAGACTACAGTTCCCGTAAAGAGGGAGTGGTTCCTTACGTTTTAGTATATAAAGATGGAAATCAAGAAATACTAGTATACCTTGAACCAGATCCGGCACTTATTTCAGCAATCAAGACAGTGATGCCTAGAAAGGTTATGGAGTACTAAATACATATAAGAAAAGGAGAATGTTATGGGTCAGATTATTTCTGAAGGAATTACTTTTGACGACGTGTTGCTTGTTCCAAGCTATTCGGACGTTGTCGGAAATCAGGTTGATGTTTCTACATACCTGACAAAAACCATTAAGCTTAACATCCCAATGATGTCAGCAGGAATGGATACTGTTACAGAGCACCGCATGGCTATAGCAATGGCAAGACAGGGTGGTATTGGTATCATTCATAAGAATATGTCAATTGAGGCTCAAGCTGAGGAAGTTGATAAGGTTAAGCGTTCAGAAAATGGCGTAATTACTGATCCATTTTCACTTACAGCAGATCATACACTTCAGGACGCAGATGATCTTATGGCTAAGTTTAGAATTTCAGGTGTGCCTATTACTGAAGGCAGAAAGCTTGTAGGTATTATTACAAACCGTGATCTGAAGTTCGAAACAGATATGTCAAAGAAAATCAGAGAGTGTATGACAAGTGAGAACCTTGTAACAGCTAAAGAGGGAATCACACTTGATGAAGCAAAGCAGATTTTAGCAAAGGCAAGAAAAGAAAAGCTCCCAATCGTTGATGACGATTTTAATTTAAAGGGACTTATCACAATAAAGGACATTGAAAAGCAGATTAAGTATCCTTTATCAGCTAAGGATTCTAATGGACGACTTCTATGTGGTGCAGCTCTTGGTATAACTGCTAATGTACTCGATAGAGTAGAAGCACTTGTTAAAGCTCATGTAGACGTTGTAGTTCTTGATTCAGCACATGGACATTCAGCTAATGTTATTAAGTGTGTGCATATGATTAAGGATGCATATCCAGACCTACCACTTATTGCAGGTAATGTGGCAACAGGCGCAGCTACAAAAGATCTTATTGAGGCTGGAGCAGACACAGTTAAGGTTGGTATTGGACCTGGTTCTATCTGTACAACACGTATTGTTGCAGGTATTGGTGTTCCGCAGATTTCAGCTATTATGGATTGTTATGAAGTTGCTAAAGAATATGGTATACCAATCATTGCTGATGGTGGTATTAAGTATTCAGGAGATATGACTAAGGCTATTGCTGCTGGTGCAAATGTATGTATGATGGGTTCAATCTTTGCAGGTTGTGACGAGTCACCAGGAACATTTGAACTTTACCAGGGACGTAAATATAAAGTTTACCGTGGAATGGGATCAATTGCTGCTATGGAAAACGGTTCTAAGGACAGATATTTCCAGACAAATGCTAAGAAGCTTGTTCCAGAAGGTGTTGAAGGACGAGTAGCATACAAGGGATCTGTTGAAGATACAATATTCCAGCTCATTGGTGGTATCCGTTCAGGTATGGGATACTGCGGAGCTCATACTATTGAGGAACTTAAAGAAAATGGCAAGTTCGTTAAGATTTCAGCAGCAGCACTTAAGGAAAGCCATCCACACGACATTCATATTACTAAGGAAGCGCCAAACTATAGCGTAGACGAATAAAATGATTAAATATATTTTAAGAGAATTAAAAACAGCATATAAGACAAAGACAGCTAAGGTTATGGCTATATCTGTAGTTGCCATTTGTCTTATTGCCAATCTTGCCGTAATGGCATTTACACTTATATATGGTTCTGATATTGATGGAGTTTTGGGTTCAAATGTACTCGCATTTGCTTCTTGGTGTTTCCCAATTCCATATCTTGCAACAATTTTCTTTGCAGACATGGTATTTGGAACTTATCCAGACCCTCATATTAAGGACAGTGTTACAAAAAATATGTCTAGAACTGCAGTATATTTATCTGAACTGTCAGCAGGACTTATTGTTTCACTTTCATATATGATACTTGCGTTTGTTACACTTTTAGTTACAACACGTATTTTTCATTCGGACATTACATCGTATGATGTTAGTCTTTTTGTAGAAAATATGTCGGTTTCAATCCTTTTGTGGGTTGCCGGTGTTTCATTTGGATTTATGTTTTTATTTATGTTTGAGAGTAAGAAAAAGGCATATGTTGCGTTTTTTATTCTCACACTTGTTATTCCAAGATTCATAATGTTCTTTGCGGCAGAACCATTCTCGCTTGCTCCATTTATTATGGTGAGAAAGATTTTGATATCGCAAAGCTTTGGGCATATTCCATATATTGCAGATCCAGAGAGATCGGTTCCATTTATTATCGGTCAGGGTATCGTATATACTGTTCTCAGTAGTGTGATTGGAATTGTTGCCTATAACAAAAGAGAACGTAAAGGATAGGGGTAGATGAATTCGGGGGTTTCACCAGTAAGTTTAAAATTGGATTATAAAGAACTTCAGCAATTTCAGGACATTTATTCTAATGTTACAAAGTTGTTTATTTTCTGTATGGCTAATGATGGCCAGGGTATAAATAGGGTCACTGAAATTTCAGGAGATCCACTTGAAGTTGATAGACTTCTTTCACTTTTATCATCAGATCAGATAACTTCAGCTGTAGTCAGAGTACTTGGAAATTCATTAGAAGAGCAAGTAATAGAAGATACAGAATACTCTAATATTAAAATTGCAACAATAGGAGTAAAGATAGCAGGTAAACCAGCATTTTGTTGGTTTATTTGTGGTGTTTTAGATGATGATGAAGGGGAAAATGCAGTAAAGAATTTCCATACAACACTTTCTGAATCTGATTTTACAAAATCGATTGATTTGTTAAGACAGGCATCAAACAGAATGTATGGTGGATTATATGATGATATATTGAGAGGCTCACAGAATTCCTCAGAAGGATCATCATCTGCTGAGGATAAGGAAGCGGTTAGAAAGTATCGTTTCATGAATGAAATAGTACAGCTTCTTGAATCAGACGAACAGTTTGATGATATTGCATATAAGATTATTTCAGGAGCTGCTAAATTCAGTGGTATATCTCACGCATACTTATTGAAGCTTGTTAATGAAGATTTAGTAGAGATTGTTGTTGATTATAATAGGGAAGATACATTTACGCTCGATAGGGAGTTTGAAGACATTCCATTAGATACACTTCATAGTCTTTCAGACAGACCGTCTATTATTTCCTATAAAACACCTATTGACCATATCAGTCGACACTGGATGGATGCAATGGATATTAAGGGAATGGTAGTATTTCCGGTATTTAAGAACCATGTGCCAATAATGTATGTGTTCTTTGCAGATATTACAGATGAAAAGACATGGGATTTAGAAGAAACTAAATTTTATTCCGATGTTGTGAAGGTATTACAGAGTGTTCTTACTAGAAGACTTCAGAAGAACTCGATTGCAAGTTCTTATAAATCGCTAGAAGCAGTACTTGATAATGTAGGTAGTGCGATTTATGTAAGAGATACTGAAAGTGGCAAGATTCTTGTTGCCAATAAGATATGTAAAAGTACATTCTCTAAAGAAATGGAGAATGGTAAGCTTGAGGAGCTTTTCGAAAGAGGAGCAAGAAGTAATTTAGCTACTTCGTACATGGAAGTAGAGTATCCTGAAAGAAGACGCTGGTACGATTTAAATACAACTCATATCCAGTGGGTTGATGGTAGAAGAGTATCTTTGAATTCTCTTTTTGATATTACTGATAAGAAGATGTATCAGCAGAAAATTGAACAGCAGGCTAATAATGACTTCCTTACAGGTCTTTATAACCGTATGTGCTGTGAAAGAGATCTTACAAGATATATAGACGAAGCTAAGACGTCTGGCAGATCAGGTGCAATTATTTATTTGGATCTTGATGACTTTAAGCACATTAATGATGGACTTGGACACCAGTATGGAGATGTTCTTCTTAAGGCAATATCAAATTCAATGAGAAGAATAGATGGAATAGAAAATACATGTTACAGAATGGGTGGAGATGAATTTGTCATTATCGTTCCTTGTGACAGTTATCCAAAGTTTGAGGAAATACAGGAAGAAATCAGAGTTGTGTTTAATAAACCTTGGTTCCTTAAAGGCGCTGATTACTACTGTACGTCTAGTATTGGTATTGTTAAATTCCCAGAAGACGGTGATACAGTTCAAGATCTTATTAAGAAGGCTGATATTGCAATGTATCAAGCTAAAAAATCAGGTAAGAACAAGGTTTCTGTATATACTAAGGAAGCAGATGCAGAGAGTAGTAAACGTCTTGATATGGAAAAATCAATGCGTTATGCAACTGCTGATGGATATGGCGAGTTCGAAGTATACTTCCAGCCTATTGTTGATGTTAAGAAAGAGGGCAACCCTTGCGTAGGTGCAGAAGCACTTCTTAGATGGAATTCACAGGATTTAGGATTTGTATCTCCTGGAGAATTTATTCCATTGGCTGAGTATTTAGGACTTATCAATCCTATTGGTAACCATGTACTTGAACAGGCGTGTATTGCACTTAAGCATTGGAATGAAAATGGACATCCATATTATAAGGTTAATGTTAACTTGTCAGTAGTTCAGCTTCTTCAGAATGATATAGCGGAGACAATAGAAGAAATCATTAAAAGAACAGGAATTAATCCAAGAAACCTTACGCTTGAGGTTACAGAGTCTTTGGCAATTAACGATATGGTACGAATGAAGAAAATTCTTGATAAAATCAAGGCTCTTGGTGTTAAGATTGCACTTGATGACTTCGGAACGGGTTATTCGTCACTTAACCATGTAAGAGAAATACCTATAGATGTAATCAAGATTGACCAGACATTTGTTAGAAACTTAGATACAGATGAATATGCTAAGTCATTTGTTTTGATGATTGGTGAGCTTGCACAGGCTTTGGATGTTAAAATCTGCGTTGAGGGTATTGAGACTATAGAACAGTTGAATGTTCTTGAGTCAATGAATGTACACATGATTCAGGGTTATTATTTTGGAAGACCTATGCCAAGAAAAGATTTTGAAGAGAAATACGTATGAATGAGAAATTTTTCGAAATAAAAAATGAAAAGCAGGAGAGAATTCTCAATGCGGCCATTAAAGTATTTGCATTAAACGGATATAGAAAAGCCAGCACTGATGTAATTGTTAAGGAAGCGGGAATATCAAAAGGACTTCTTTTTCATTATTTTTCAAATAAACTCTCATTGTATGAATACATCATTGATTATTCCATCAAATACATGAATTTTGAATTCAGTGGATCCGTAAGCAAGTACGAAAAAGATTTCTTCGAGTTGCAGATGATGATGGAACAGGCAAAAATAAGGGTTATGAAACTTTACCCTTATATGCAACAGTTCTTGAGTACACTCAAGTATGAAACTGACCCTAAGGCTAAAGAGGTAATAGGGGAAAATGCTTATGCATTTGAAAGCATGATAAATGTTATATATAAGCAAGCAGATACAAGTAAGTTTCAGGATTATATCGTAGTACAGAAAGTAGTAGATATGATTAGATGGATGTCGGACAGCTTCCTTAAGGAACATCTTGTAGAAGGCGATACTGATGCAGATGCATTGGTGGCTGAGTTCTCGAAGTATCTAAAGATGATAAGGGCACATTTCTATAAGGGTGGTCTTGTAGGCGTAGATATTGATGAAATAAAATAATTAGAACGCATACTCTTTATGGAGTTAAGAAAATATATTTTAAGAGGAGAAGAAAAATGACAGGAACATTTTGGGCATTGGTTCCAGCTATTGTAGCTATTGTACTTGCTCTTATTACTAAGGAAGTATACAGCTCATTATTTGTTGGAATCGCAATCGGTGGTCTGTTCTATGCAAACTTTAATTTTGAAGGAACAGTAATTCACATTTTCCAGGACGGAATTGTTGGTTCACTTACAGACAGTTACAACATGGGTATCATCGTATTCTTAGTAGTACTTGGTATTATGGTATGCATGATGAACATGGCAGGTGGATCAAAGGCTTTTGGTAGATGGGCTGAGACTCATATCAAAACAAGAGTTGGCGCACAGCTTGCAACAATCCTTCTTGGTGCACTTATCTTTATTGATGACTATTTTAACTGTCTTACAGTTGGTTCAGTTATGAGGCCTGTAACAGACAGACATAACATTTCAAGAGCAAAGCTTTCGTATCTTATTGATGCAACAGCTGCTCCTATTTGTATCATCGCTCCAGTATCAAGCTGGGCAGCTGCAGTTTCTGGATTTGTTGAGGGAGAAGATGGATTTACAGTTTTCCTTAAGGCAATTCCTTATAACTACTATGCGTTACTTACAATTGTAATGATGATTACAATGGTTCTTATGAAGGTTGAATTCGGTTCAATGAAAAATCATGAATTGAATGCATTAAAGGGAGATCTCTTTACAACTGGGGAAATTCCATTTGGTGGAACTTCAGATGATGAAGGTAACGATAATGGTACAGTTCTTGATCTTGTTTTACCAGTTGTAGTTCTTATAATATGTTGTGTTATTGGAATGATTTATTCAGGTGGATTTTTTACAGGTACTGGATTCGTTGAGGCATTCTCAAATTCAGATGCATCAGTCGGACTTATGCTTGGTAGTTTCTTTGCATTCCTTATTACAGTTATTTTCTATGCATGCAGAAAAGTACTTTCATTTAAGGACTCAATGTCATGTGTGCCAGAAGGCTTTAAGGCAATGGTACCTGCAATTTTAATTCTTACATTTGCATGGACACTTAAGGCAATGACAGACTCACTTGGTGCTAAGGAATATGTTGCAGGCCTTATGGAATCAGCAGCAGGCGGACTTGTCACAATGCTTCCTGCAATTATCTTTATTGTTGGATGCTTACTTGCTTTCGCTACAGGAACAAGCTGGGGAACATTTGGTATTCTTATCCCTATCGTTGTTGCAGTATTTGAAGGAAGAGATGCTACAATGATGATCATTTCAATTTCAGCATGTATGGCTGGTGCTGTATGTGGAGACCACTGCTCACCAATTTCTGATACAACAATTATGGCTTCAGCAGGAGGTCAGTGTAATCATGTTAATCATGTATCGACACAGCTTCCATACGCCATGACATGTGCAGTAGTCAGCTGCATTACATATGTAATAGCTGGTGCAACAAAGAATGCGGCAGTTAGTTTGATTATTGGTATTGCTCTTATGATTGGTACTGTTGTTGTTTTGAAAAAAGCATTTGGTACAGTTGAGCCAGATACTAAGGAAGAATAATTTAAAGGCTGTTCAGTTATGAACAGCCTTTTTTATAGGTAGAAATAGTTCTGCTTATTGATTTAATTTTTAATTATGGGAGGGACGTTATGTCAGACATTAAAAACGAAATCGGTGCAGAGGGCATTCGCGATGCGAGAACTCTTGGCACACCAAAGGTTCTTTTATTAGGACTTCAGCACATGTTTGCTATGTTTGGTGCTACTGTTTTAGTGCCAGCGCTTACAGGTTTATCTGTATCAGCAACACTTTTATTTGCAGGTCTTGGAACTTTACTTTTCCATTTCCTTACTAAGAAAAAAGTACCAGCATTCCTCGGTTCAAGTTTTGCTTTTATTGGTGGATATGCAGCTATAGCTCCAAATGGGGAGAGAGAATTACTTCCTTACGCATGTCTTGGAGTATTCTTTGCAGCATTACTTTATTTAGTAATTGCAGGACTTATTAAAGCTTTCGGTGTACAGAAGGTTATGCAGTTCTTCCCACCAATTGTTACAGGTCCTATTATCATGGCTATTGGTCTTAACTTATCGCCTTCGGCTATTAATAACTGTTCAGCTAACTGGTTTGTAGCTATTGTTGCAATTGTTGTTATAGTAGCTTGTAATATCTGGGGTAAAGGAATGGTTAAGATTATTCCTATTATTCTTGGCGTAATTGCATCATATGTAGTTGGTGTAATTTGCGGTCAGGTAGATTTCACAACAGTTAAGGAAGCAGCATGGATTGGAGCACCTTTTGCTATGCAGGATACAGTATTCTCAATTTTTGCTAATCCTAATTCAAGCTTGATTGCTTCAGCTATTATTGGTATTATGCCTATCGCTATTGCTACAATCGTTGAGCATATTGGAGATATGTCGGCAATTTCATCAACAGTTGGAGAAAATTATATTAAAGATCCAGGTCTTCACAGAACACTTCTTGGAGATGGTCTTGCAACAATGCTTGCATCATTATTTGGAGCACCAGCTAATACAACATACGGCGAGAACACAGGTGTTCTTAACCTTACAAAGGTTTACGATCCAATGGTAATTAGACTTGCAGCAATTTTTGCTATTATTTTCTCATTCTCACCTAAGTTTGCAGCACTTGTTTCATCAATGCCAGCAGCAACAGTAGGTGGTGTATCAATCGTACTTTACGGTATGATTTCAGCTGTAGGTGTAAGAAACGTAGTTGAAAATCAGGTTGACTTCAAGAACAACAGAAATGTTATTATTGCAGCACTTATCCTTGTACTTTCAATTGGTATCAGCTATTCATCAATAGGTGCAATCAGCTTTACAATTGGTGCAGCTAATATTTCACTTTCAGGTCTTGCAGTTGGTTCACTTGTTGGTATTATTCTTAATGCAATTCTCCCTGGTAAGGATTACACATTTGATGCTAAGGGTGAAGAGTCAGCTAATATGGAAGTGTAAAACAAGCACTGGTAGAATTTAGAATATAAATCTATAAATGATGAATTTACCAAATGAATTCTTGAATAGAATGAAAGAATATCTTGGAGATGAGTATGAGGCGTTTTTAGCCTCATACGAAGATCAAGAGATTAAAGCTCTAAGGCTTAATACATTAGCACCGGGAGATACTCTCGGTGCTATTTGTAGTAAGCTAAATAAGGTTCCGTGGTGCGAAGATGGATATATTTATGAAGGCATGGAAGCGAAAACAGAAATACATCCGTATAACGATGTAGTAAGACCGGGAAAACATCCATACCATGAAGCCGGAGCGTATTATATTCAGGAACCTTCTGCAATGTCTCCAGTAGAGTATCTGTCGATTGAAAAAGGAGACAGAGTTCTTGATTTGTGCGCGGCACCAGGTGGCAAAAGTACTCAGATTGCAGGTAAACTAAAAGGAGAAGGAATTCTTATATCTAATGAGATAATGCCAGACAGGGCTAGAATTCTTTCAGAGAATATAGAGAGAATGGGTGTGAGGAATGCCCTCGTTATCAGCGAAGATCCACGTAATATATCAGATAAATTCGCTGGTTTCTTTGATAAAGTATTAGTAGATGCTCCATGTTCTGGAGAAGGCATGTTCAGAAGATCAGAGACCGCAGTAAATGAATGGTCTATTGATAATGTTAAATTGTGCGCCGATAGACAGGAATGGATACTTGATGAAGCGGCAACAATGCTAAGAGATGGTGGGGTATTAGTGTATTCTACGTGTACTTTCTCAAAGGAAGAAAATGAAAATCAGATTAAAGACTTTTTGGTAAGACATACAGAATTTGAGCTTTCAGACATGGAAGTCTATGAGGGAATGGTAAGAGGATTTGATAACATAGGAATAAGACTATTTCCTCATAAAGTTAAAGGCGAAGGTCATTTTGTATGCAAGTTGCTGAAAAAGATTCAGACTTCTCAAAGCGAGAATGGTACTCAGAAGGAAGAAAAAAACAAGATAGAAAAGGTAGTAAAAGTTCCGCCAGTTTGTGGCTATGAGCCGGATGTTACGAAAAAGGACAGGGCAGAACTTAAAGATATGTTTTCTTTCATGGACGAAACTTTTACGGATAGTCCTTGTGAAGACACTGGATTCATTAATTATATGGAAGAAAGACGCCTTACAAGATTTAAGGATCAAATATATTTACTTCCAAAGGAGTGCCCTTCACTAAAAGGAATAAAAGTTATAAGACCAGGCTTACATCTTGGCACTATACTTAAAAATAGATTTGAACCAGGTCACGCGTTAGCAAAATCATTAAAAAAAGAAGAGATTTGTAACTATTATACGGTTAAGTCTGATGACATTAATGCATATAAATATGTAAATGGAGAGACATTTAATATAGTAGAAGACGAAATCCACTGTAAAAACTGTAAAAAAAGTAATTATAACGGGTGGTATGTAGTGTTTTTTGATAATTTTTCTATAGGATGGGGAAAAATTACAAATAATATTATGAAAAATCACTATCCAAAAGGGTTAAGAAAGAGTCTAAAATAGGTAAAATATACAGTTATGTAAACCGACCGCATGAGTCAAAAGTAAGATTTACATAATTTGGCACAACACCTTGTGTTAGAAAAAAAGTTAAATACTATTTTAAAAAAAGCCTTGATTTATGCGTTTTTTGTACATATAATCAGTATTGTGATTGGGCACCAACCCTTCAATGGTGTTCATTTACAACCCCTTATTAATTATTTATACTCCCCTCATCGTAGCCCGCCAGTTCCCCTGTCGGGCTACCTTACTTTTATCTGGAAGTTTCTTTTATTCTTTATTTATCCCTATAAACAATTAATAAAATATGATAGAATAATCGATGGAGTTTTGCGCTAAGAGTGTGAGGCTTAAGTTGATTTTATTATTAATTAAATATAAAGGAGCTTTAAGATGGATAAGAAAGAATTTGCTTTAAAAAAGCATGAAGAGTGGAACGGTAAAATTGAACTCGGACTTCGTTGTGAAGTAAATACTATGGATGACCTTTCTGTAGCATATACACCAGGTGTTGCAGAGCCATGTCTTAAAATTAGTGATGATGTGGATCTTTCTTATACATACACACGTAGAGGAAATCTTGTGGCAGTAGTCACAGATGGTACAGCAGTTTTAGGCCTTGGAGATATTGGCCCAGAAGCTGGAATGCCTGTTATGGAAGGTAAGTGTGTACTCTTTAAGAGATTTGGTAATGTTGATGCATTTCCTCTCTGTGTTCGCTCTAAGGATGTAGATGAAATAGTTAACACAGTGGCACTTCTTGCAGGATCTTTCGGAGGAGTAAATCTTGAAGATATAGCTGCACCAAGATGCTTTGAAATTGAAAAGAAACTCAAGGAACGTTGTGATATTCCTATCTTCCATGATGACCAGCACGGAACAGCAGTTGTAGTTCTTTCAGCAATGATTAATGCGTTAAAGCTTGTTAATAAGAAAATCGAAGATATTGAGGTAGTAGTTAACGGATCTGGTGCTGCAGGAATTGCAATCACTAAGCTTCTTATGAAGACAGGTCTTAAGAATGTAGTTCTCTGTGATACAAAGGGAGCTATCTATGATGGTAGAGATGGTCTTAATCCTATTAAAGCAGAGATGGCTAAGATTTCTAATCTTGATAAAAAGCAGGGTGATCTTGCAGATGTTATTAAGGGAGCAGATGTATTTATCGGCGTATCTGCACCAGGTGTTCTTACAGCTGAAATGGTAGAAACAATGGCTAAGGATCCTATTGTTCTTGCGATGGCTAACCCAGTCCCAGAGATTATGCCAGAGGAGGCTAAAAAGGCGGGCGTAGCAGTTATGGGAACAGGACGTTCAGACTTCCCTAACCAGATTAATAATGTTCTTGCTTTCCCAGGAATATTTAGAGGAGCTCTTGATGTAAGAGCTAGTGACATTAATGATGAAATGAAATTAGCAGCTGCATATGCAATTGCTTCAATTGTTTCAGACGAGGAACTTTGTCCAGAATACATTATTCCTAATTCATTTAATGAAAAGGTAACACCAGCAGTTGCTAAGGCAGTGGCAGAAGCAGCTAAGAAAACAGGTGTAGCGAGAATCTAATAAGATTCAATTAAGGATAATTATGATATATGAATTTATAGCTCCATGTCATTTTGGCATGGAGTCTGTGCTTAAAAGAGAAATACAGGATTTAGGATATGAAATAAGCCAGGTGGAAAATGGTAAGGTATATTTCAAAGGCGATGAAGCTGCGGTATGCAGAGCTAATGTTTTCCTAAGGACAGCGGAACGTGTGCTTATTAAGTGCGCGGAGTTTAAGGCGACGACTTTTACAGAGCTATTTGATGAAGTTGAGGCTATCGACTGGTCACAATTTGTCCCAAAGGACGGCAAATTCTGGGTGGCGAAAGCTGCTAGTGTAAATTCAAAACTTTTTTCACCATCAGATATTCAGTCAATAATAAAAAAGGCTATGGTAAAAAGTCTTTCAAAAAGGTATGGTATAGAACAATTTCCAGAGACTGGGGCAAGCTATCCATTCAGAGTATTCCTTATGAAAGATGTTGTTACAATCGGTCTTGACACAAGTGGCGATTCTCTTCATAAAAGAGGATATAGGAAGCTTGTAAGTAAGGCTCCAGTTGCAGAAAACCTGGCGGCGGCCATGATAATGCTTACGCCGTGGAGAGGCGACAGAATACTTATCGATCCTTTCTGTGGAAGTGGAACTATTCCTATAGAAGCCGCCATGATAGCGGCAAACATTGCACCTGGAATGAATAGAACATTTATCTCTAATGAGTGGGATAATTTTATTAAGAGAAAGCATTGGTATGATGTTAAGAATGAGGCGGAGGATCTTGTTAATCTTGACATTGACACTGATATTCAAGGATTTGACATTGATGGAGATATAATAAAGTCGGCGAAGCAGAATGCGGCGATGGCAGGTGTGGATAAGCTTATTCATTTTCAAAAAAGACCAGTTTCAGAACTTAACCACCCGAAAAAATATGGCTTTATTATTTCAAATCCACCATATGGTGAGCGTATTGGAGATAAAGAACTTTTACCTAAGTTGTATACAGAATTTGCTGAAGGATTTAAGAGACTTGACAGCTTCAGTGCATATATAATTACAGGATATCAGGATGTTGAAAAGTATATGGGAAGAAAGGCTGACAAAAACCGTAAAATTTACAACGGTATGATGAAGACCTATTACTATATGTTTATGGGGCCTAAGCCACCAAAACGACCAAAGACAGACATAATATAATTAGGGGAAGGACAATGACAAAAATATTATTTGCAACAGGAAATAAAGGAAAAGTCGTAGAAGTTAAAGAGATTCTTAAAGACTTAGAGGCAGAAGTCATCACAATGAAAGAAGCTGGCTATGATATAGAAGTTGACGAAAACGGCACAACATATGAAGAAAATGCGGTATTAAAGGCAAAGGCAGTAATGGAAGCCTCTGGGTGCTTGACTCTTGCAGACGATTCAGGACTTGAAGTTGATTATCTCAACAAGGAACCAGGAATCCATTCTGCCAGATATATGGGACATGACACTTCTTATGATGTTAAAAATCAGAGTATTATTGATAAATTAGAAGGGGTTCCAGAGGATAAGAGAACAGCTAGATTTGTGTGTGCTATTGCTGCAGCATTCCCAGATGGACGAATTGAAACAGTTAGAGCCACAATGGAAGGCATAATAGGTCATGAAATAGCGGGTGGTAATGGATTTGGATTCGACCCTATTTTTTTTCTCCCTGAAAGGGGAATGACAAGTGCTGAAATTTCTCCTGAAGAGAAGAACGAGATAAGTCACAGAGGAAAAGCTTTACGACTTATGAGAGATAGATTAATAGAACTAGGAGTATTTAATTAATGGCAAAGGTTCTTGTGCTAAGCGATAGTCATGGAAATACGAAAACAATGCAGGCTATCATTAATTTGGAAAAAGATATTGATTTGCTCATTCATTGTGGAGACTTGGAAATTAGTTCGGAAATTGCCACATTGACACAGATGGCAGATGCTCCGGTATATGCGGTTAGCGGTAATTGCGATATTTTTAGCGACTTAAGTAAACGTGTGGACTTTGATTTTAAAGGCCATCACATCTTGGTGACTCATGGATATTATGAGAATGTGAATTCTGGGATAGGCGAGTTGAAGAGAAAGGCGGGCCTCTTTGGCGCTGATATCGTGTTTTTTGGACATACTCATGTTCCTTTCCTTAGGGAAGAAGATGGAGTTATATATGCAAATCCTGGGTCTACAGATAAGCCGAGACAGACAGGAAGAGAATCTACGTACATGATTATGACTATAGAGGGTGATGAAAAACCGAAAATCGAGTTAAAAAAGTATTCTTTTTAGTAATTAATTGTGGTAGAATGACATTGTAGGTGTATGTACTCATAAAATTGGGCTGTTTTATAGCCTTGTTTAGAAGGATTGAAGTTGTTTACTAAGATTCAAGCGTTAATCAATAGGGAGATACAGGAAGAGAACGAACCAAAGGAAACTGCGGTTTTAGTTCGTGTACTCTGTCTTATTGATATTTTATTCTTAACAATTGGTGCAGTTGATACAGGTGTAGTATATGGCTGTGAAGTTTGTATACCTGCTTCTTTACTTATACTACTAATGGTTGGAGTGTTCGGATTATCTTATAAAGTTAAGATGAAGACTCTTGTTCCTATGTATTTTGTTGCACTTTCGATAAATTGTATCGTGCTTGTGCTTTTATTGGGGCTATCATTTATGTTCCAGGCACAGTTTTATGTACTGTTTATTATATTCTTTTATAGAGGAGCTGGAACAAAACTTGACAGGGTTGGATCAGTGTTTATAAGTTCAGCTATACTTTTATTCCTTATTTTCTATATAAGAATAAATGGTAGTATAATAGATGTTGATCTTTCGAAGTTCAATGTTCTCACGTTCTTCTGTACAGCATACATTCTTGCCAAAACTACATGTTTTGCATACTTCTTCAGAAGAAAGTTCTCAGCATCAGAGGAGAAGATAATTAAGTATTCTAAGAAGCTTGAAATGTTGGCGACTACAGACCCACTTACAAAGCTTCAGAATAGACGTGGTATGCTTAATCACATTGAAGAATATTCCTCTGAGATTATGAGTAATGGCGGAATGCTCACAGTTGCGATTGGTGACATTGACTACTTCAAGCATATCAATGATACATACGGTCACGATGCAGGAGACTATGTACTTGAGACGCTTGCTAAAATCATGAATGAGTTCATGGATGGCAAGGGCATGGTAGCAAGATGGGGCGGAGAGGAATTCCTATTTAGTCTTGAGAATATAAATGGTGATTATGCTTTTGAAGAAATTAGCAAGTTACTTCACCTTATAGAGAAGTATGAGTTCAGTTTTGATGGTACACCTATTAAGGTGACAATGACGTTCGGTCTTGAGGAATACGATGATAATATCGGAATAGATAAGGTTATTACAAAGGCTGATGAAAAGCTTTACCTCGGTAAGGAACAGGGAAGAAACAGAGTTATTTATTAAGCTTTTAGTGAATTTTGATAAGGTTTTAACGCGGAGGGTGAGTAACCTTATCCGCGTTTTTAATTTTTGTTAAAAATAGTTAATATAACTGATTGACAATTGTGCAATAGTATTATATAATTTCACTTGCGTGTTAAACGGGGTGTGGCTCAGCTTGGCTAGAGCGCCTGCTTTGGGAGCAGGAGGTCGCAGGTTCGAATCCTGTCACCCCGATTTCTGTTTGTAAAGATTTATTTACACAGAAGGTAATTCCTAAAGGAATGTGTGTCCATAGCTCAGCTGGATAGAGCAACGGCCTTCTAAGCCGTGGGTCGGGGG
>JAUNIR010000187.1 GCA_030523345.1 Lachnospiraceae bacterium | reverse complement strand
AGAAAACTGCCGGGCTTTATAATAAGCTCGGCATATTTTCTTATGAAGATCTTTTATATTATTTTCCAAGGGATTATATAAAATACGAGGCAGTTACTAATATAACAGATGTAAATGTAGGTGACCTCGTGTCTTTAAAAGCTAGAATAGTAAAGCAGCCACTTCTAAAAAAAGTAAAGCGTTTTCAAATTGTATCCGCATATCTCAAAACAGATGAGGCTGTAATTAGTGCAACATGGTTTAATATGGGCTATCTTGTTAAGTCACTAAAACCAGGAGAGGTATATATATTTAGGGGGATAATATCTACTAAAGGTGAAAGCTACCATATAGAACAACCTCAGATATTTTCTATAGATAAATATGAAGAAATTCTTGATACACTTCAACCAGTATATTCTTTGACAAAGGGTATATCAAATCAGTCAATTACAAAGGCGGTTAGGAACTTATTTAATGATTCTCATTTCCCTGAAATGAATTTAAAATCGACGGTGGATGATTATGGGAAAATTAGAGATGCGTTAGAAACAATTCATTTTCCAAAGGATATGGATTCGTTAATAGAAGCACGAAAACTGCTTGTATTCGATGAATTTTTTACTTTTATTTTAAAGTTAAGACTATTAAAAGAAGAAAATGAACGTTTAAAGAACAGTTTTAATATTGTTCAGTCTGCGTATACAAGAAGGTTAATAGAGTCATTGCCATATAAGCTTACTAATGCACAAATGAAGGTTTTTGAAGAAATTGAAAGTGACTTGTTAAAACCGTACTCCATGTCAAGGCTTGTTCAAGGAGATGTTGGTAGTGGAAAAACTATTATATCTATATTAGCAGCAATTACAGTTGCAGCAAGCGGTTACCAAACAGCCCTTATGGCACCGACTGAAATTCTCGCATCACAGCATTTTCAGTCAATAACCGAGTTATTTAAAAAATATAATATTCCATTTAAGTGTTGCTTACTTACAGGTTCAATGACAGCTGCAAGAAAAAGAGAGGTTTATTCGCAGATTGAGAGTGGAGAAGTTCAGATAATTATAGGAACTCATGCACTAATTCAAAAGAAGGTTAATTATAATAACCTTGCACTTGTGATTACAGATGAACAGCATAGATTTGGAGTAAGACAAAGGGAGGCCCTTTCTTCTAAAAATGAAAGTGACAATCCTCATATTCTTGTTATGTCGGCGACTCCTATACCTAGAACTTTAGCCATAATAATGTATGGAGACCTTGATATTTCTGTTATTGATGAGGTGCCTGCTAGAAGGTTGCCAATTAAAAATTGTGTTGTTGGTACCGATTATAGAAACACAGCTTACAAATTTATTTTAAAAGAGATCGATGCAGGATCACAGGCGTACATAATTTGTCCTCTTGTAGAAGAAAGTGAGGGACTTGAGGCAGAGGATGTGATTTCGTATACAGATAAGTTAAAAGGTGTGTTCCCTGAGCGTGTTAACATCTCATATCTTCATGGCAAAATGAAACAGGATGAAAAAAATAGGATTATGGATGCATTCTATAGAAATGATATTCAGATTCTTGTTTCAACCACAGTAGTTGAAGTCGGGGTGAATGTTCCTAATGCTACAGTTATGCTTGTTGAAAATGCTGAAAGATTTGGACTGGCTCAGTTGCATCAGCTAAGGGGACGAATTGGAAGAGGAGATAAACAGTCCTACTGTATATTTATGAGCCAGAAAAATAATGAAGCAAATATAAAAAGACTTGAGATACTTAATAAGTCAAATGATGGATTTTATATAGCATCTGAGGATATGAAATTAAGAGGACCAGGTGATCTGTTTGGACTTAGGCAATCAGGAGATATGCATTTTAAATTAGCAGATGTCTTTAATGATGCAACAATACTTAAAGAAGCTTCGGACAAAGTTGATGAACTATTAAAATCGGATAAAGACTTATCAAAACCTGAAAATAGTAGAATTAAAGATATGATAGAAGAAAGCATTAGAAGGGATTTGACTACAACACTTTGAGTAACAATGATAATGAAAAAATTAATAGTATAGCTAATGATATAATGATGCTTGCGCATGATGAACTATTAATGAATATGCGATTCTTAGATAGTGCATTGTATAAGCTTAGCGTTACACCTGACGGCGTTTCAGAACATGCATATACAGGCGAGGCTCTTTTATATGATACAACTAAACTTATTAAAGAATATAAAAAGGATATCAATCTATGTAAAAGATTATATTTACACAGTATTTTACATTGCGTTTTTGCTCATACGTATGATTCTAAAGGTAGAGATAGAAAACTATGGGATCTTGCTACGGATATAGCTGTTGAAAACATTATTCTTGATTTTGATTTAGGTATTCTTAAACTGCAAACGGATGATTTACTTAAAAATAGAATATTTAATTTGAAAAAGGAACTAAAGAGATTTAATAAAGGCTCAGCAAGTCTTTCTGCACAGAAAATATATAGGTATTTTCTGATAGAAGATTTATCTGAAGAGGGTTATGAAGAGTGGGTAAAACTAACAAAAAGGGATACTCACATTTACTGGGATATTGAAGAGATAATAGATTATTCATACACTGAATGGCAAAAA
>JAUNIR010000056.1 GCA_030523345.1 Lachnospiraceae bacterium | reverse complement strand
CTTCGTCCAGCTGGAATCATTAAGATGCTTGATCTTCGTCGTCCTATTTACAAGGCAACAGCTGCTTATGGACATTTTGGACGTACAGATGTGGCTCTTCCATGGGAAGCTACAGACAAGGCTGAAGCACTTAAAAAATATCTTTAATCTTAAAATAAACTTTTATAGTTAGATGAAAACACCTCCGTATGATTCGGGGGTGTTTTTTACTAATTGGCTATTGAAAAATTGGTTTTTAATATTTACTTATATACCTTAGGTTTAGTGTTTAAGGGTTTTTTTTGTGATATAATTTAAACATGTTTGTACATTTACATACCCATACAGAATATTCGCTCCTTGATGGATCGAATAAGATAAAAAAATATGTTGCGAGAGTTAAAGAACTTGGCATGAATGCTGCGGCTATAACAGACCACGGCAATATGTTTGGCGTCATTAATTTTTATAGAGCTGCTAATGAAGCAGAAATAAAGCCTATACTTGGATGTGAAGTATATGTAGCACCTAACTCACGATTTGATAAAGAATTAACAGGTGGTGAAGACAGATATTACCATCTTATTCTTCTTGCAGAAAATAATACAGGATATGCAAATCTTATGAAAATCGTATCTGCAGGTTATGTAGAAGGTTTTTACTACAGACCAAGGGTGGATATGGAAATTCTTAATAAATATCACGAGGGATTAATATGCTGTTCTGCCTGTCTTGCAGGAGAGGTTCAAAGATATATCGCAAAGGGTCTTTATGATGAAGCATGTAAGCAGGCTATTAAGTACAGGGACTGTTTCGGAGAAGGAAACTATTTCCTAGAACTACAGGATCATGGAATTCCTGAGCAGAAGACTGTAAATCAAGCACTCCTTCGTATGAGTAAAGAACTAAACATTCCATTAGTTGCGACTAATGATATTCATTATACTAATGCAGAGGATGCAGAGTCACATGATCTACTTTTATGTATTCAGACAGGCAAAAAGGTAGATGATGAAGATCGAATGCGCTATGAAGGCGGACAGTTCTATGTAAAAAGCGAAGATGAAATGCGATTGCTTTTCCCATACGCTTTAGAAGCTATCGAGAATACACAAAAGATTGCTGATAGATGTAATGTCACACTTGAATTTGGTAATTACCACTTGCCTCCTTTTGATGTTCCTGAGGGACTTACATCAAGACAGTATATAGAGAAACTCTGTGAAGAGGGATTGGCACGTAAGTTCCCAGATGTTGTATTGAATCCTGAAAAAGAAGAGGAACTTAAGTCACTTAAGGATCGAGTTGATTATGAATTAAATATTATTGATAATCTTGGATTTGTAAATTATTTCCTTATAGTATCAGACTTTATAAAATATGCTAAAAATAATGGTATATCAGTAGGTCCGGGACGAGGATCAGCAGCTGGATCACTCGTGTCATATTGTCTTGATATTATAGATATTAATCCAATTAAATTCGACTTATACTTTGAACGTTTCTTAAATCCATATCGTGTATCGATGCCCGATATTGATACTGACTTTGAGCCAGAAGGACGTGGAAAGGTTATAGATTACGTAGTTGAGAAATATGGCAGAGATCATGTGTGTCAGATTATTACCTTTGGTACACTTGCAGCCAAGGGAGTTCTTAAAGATGTAGTAAGAGTTTTAGATAAGCCTATTGAACTTGGCAACAGATTATCAAAGCTCGTTCCAAATGATCCTAAGATTACACTTGATAAAGCACTTGAGGCAAACCCTGAATTCCAGGCTTTATATGAAGAAGACGAAGAAGTGCATTATATTGTTGATATGGGTCGTAAGCTAGAAGGACTTCCTAGACAGACATCAATTCATGCAGCAGGAGTTCTTATTTCTCCTGAAAGAATTGATGAATTCGTTCCTATGGCACAAAGTAAGGAAGGTTTTATAACTACTCAGTTCGAAGCACCGGTTCTTGAAGAACTAGGACTCTTAAAAATGGACTTCCTTGGTCTTAGAAATTTAAGTGTTATTGATGACACAGTAGATAATATTTTGAGAAATCGTGGCGAAAAAATTGATATAGCCACAATCAGTTATGAAGACCAGGGTGTTTACAATATGATTGGTCGTGGAGAGACGGAAGGCGTGTTCCAGCTTGAAAGTCCTGGAATGACGAGTTTCATGACAAGACTTAAGCCAAAGACTCTGGAGGATATTATCGCAGGAATTGCACTTTACAGACCAGCTACAATTCCTTTTATTGATTCATATATAAAAACAAGAAACGATCCGTCATCGGTTACATACCTTTGTCCACAGCTGGAGCCAATTCTTAAGGATACGGCCGGTTCACTGATATACCAGGAGCAGGTTCTTAGAATTGTTCAGGACCTTGCAGGATTTCCTATGGGTCTTGCCGACAACTTCAGACGTGCTATATCTAAGAAAAAAGAGAGTGTAATTGCAGAACGCCGTAAAATATTCATTTATGGTGGTGAAGAAAAGATTACAGACAAATCAGGCAACGAAGAAATAGTCAATATTAAGGGTTGTATTGGAAACGGTATTTCAGAGGAAATTGCCGATGAAATTTACAACTGGATCGTACAGTATTCATCATATGGATTTAATAAATCTCATGCAGCGGCATATGCTCATGTTACTTATCAGACTGCATATTTAAGGCATCATTATCCTGTTGAATATATGGCATCGCTTATTACATCTATTATTGATAATTCTAAAAAAGTGCCAGGATATATTGCAGCAATAAGGGATTTAGGAATAGAGATTTTGCCTCCAAATATTAATGAGGGATATGCGGGATTTTCTGCTAGTGGCGATAAAATTTTATTTGGACTTGCATCGGTTAAAGGTGTTGGAACTAATGTTATTGACGAGATAGTAAGAGAACGTAACGCTAATGGACCGTTTACCGATCTAGAAGACTTTGTCAACAGACTTTCTTCAAAAGAGGTTAACAAGAGAACGGTAGAAGCTTTGATTAAGGCAGGCGCCTTTGATTGCTTTGGAAATACAAGAAGACAGCATATGGCTGTTTATGATCAGGTTATTGATAAATCAAATAAGCAGAAGAAGGATTCAATGGCTGGTCAGATGAACCTTTTTGATTTTGTACCAGCTGAAGAAAAGCAGAGCTTTAAGATTAAAATGCCGGATGTAGGTGAATTTGATAAGGAAGTTAAGCTTGCTTTTGAAAAAGAAATGCTAGGCGTATATGTTTCTGGACATCCTCTTGAGGAATATGCGGAATTCCTAAAGAAGAATACTACTAAGCTCAGTACGGATTTCTACGTTACAAATACAGATGATGAAAATGATAATTCTGCTGGTGATATGGAAGAAGACACTGAGCCAAAGGTTAAAGACAATGAGGAAGTAGTAATTGGTGGAATCATAGAAACCTTAGAAAGAAAGTTTTCAAAGAAGAATGGTGATTCATATGCTGTTGCTACAATTGAGGACCTTGCGGGATCTGTTGAGTGCATGATATGGCACAAGCAATATGAAGAAGCCAAGAGCTGGCTTAAAGAAAATGAAAAGGTAATAATTAGAGGACGCGCCAAAATGGAGGAGGACAGAGACGGAAAAGTATTCTGTAGTACCATTAAAAGATTTGGCGGAAAAGTAAGAAAACTCTACATCAGATTTAAGTCAGTAGATGATTATGTGAGTGCAAGTGGACAGGTTCAATCAATTCTTAAGTCATCAAGTGGCATGGATGAAGTGTATATTGTAATAGATGCATCTGAAACATCAGGGCGAATGAGCAAAAAGCTCGATGAATTGTCGGTGGATGCTGATACAATACTAGTAAGTAAGCTTTCAAATGCATTTGGAGAAAATAACGTTAAAGTCGTTGATTAGATTGATTTATTACTTGAAAAACGATAAAATTAAGGGTGTATGCCTAGTATATGGGTATACATCCTTAATTTAGTTTAGGGGTAGGTATTTAAGAGGAAAAATTATGGCAAAATCAAAAGAAATAAAGACAATCGGTGTATTAACAAGTGGTGGCGACGCTTCAGGAATGAATGCGGCAATCAGAGCTGTTGTTAGAAAAGCAATTGCTAATGGCAAAAAGGTCATGGGTATTCAGAGAGGGTATGCAGGACTTCTTAACGAAGAAATTGCTGAAATGAAGAGCAATGATGTATCTGAAATAATCCAGAGAGGCGGTACTATTTTAAGAACTGCTCGTTGTGAAGAATTCAGACATGAGGAAGGTCAAGCACAGGGTGCTGAGATCTGTAAGAAGTATGGTATTGATGGAATTGTAGTAATTGGTGGTGACGGTTCATATAGAGGCGCACAGGCATTAGCTAATCATGGAGTTAACACAATTGGTGTACCTGGAACAATCGATCTTGATATTTCATGTACAGATTACACAATTGGATTTGATACAGCTGTAAATACTGCCATGGAAGCAATAGACAAAATTCGTGATACATCATCTTCACATGAGAGATGTTCTATCATTGAAGTAATGGGACGTAATGCAGGATACATCGCTTTATGGTGTGGTGTTGCCAATGGTGCTGAAAACATTCTTCTTCCTGAGAAGTATGATTATAATGAGCAGGCAATTATTGATGATATTATTAAGAGCAGAAAATATGGTAAAACACATCATCTTATCATCAATGCAGAAGGAATAGGTCATTCAACGTCAATGGCAAGACGTATTGAAGCAGCAACAGGTATTGAAACAAGAGCAACAATACTCGGATACATGCAGAGAGGCGGAGCACCAACATGTAAGGACCGTTACTACGCTTCAATGATGGGAGCCTATGCAGCAGATCTTCTTTGCTCTGGTAAATCTAACAGAGTAGTAGCATATAAGGCTGGTGAGTTTGTTGATTATGATATCGATGAAGCCTTAGCAATGACAAAGACAATTAATGAATATGAATATCAGGTAGCACAGGTTCTTTAATGATTACTAGCGCATCGAATCCTAAAATAAAACACGTAGCTTTACTTAGTTCTTCAAAAAAAGAGAGGTCAGCTACCAATACCTTTGTTATTGAAGGAACAAAGCTTTTTTTAGAAGCTCCAATTCATGATATTGAGGAAGTATATATTTCTGAAAACTTTAATGAAAGACTTTATGGTGGTGATGAATACAAGCTTTCAGGAGTTATGCTAGACATATTTAAGAAGCTTAAGCAGACTAGCTATGAAATTGTATCAGATAATCTTTTTAAAAAGATGTCAGATACAGTTACTCCACAGGGGATTCTTTGTGTAATAAAGATTCAGACAGTATCTTTGGCTGATAAATTAAAGGAATTTAATGATAAGCCAGTTAAGATAGTTGCACTTGAAGGACTTCAGGATCCAGGAAACATGGGTACTATAGTAAGAACTTCTGAGGCAGCAGGAATCAACTTTATATTAGCTGGGGCCAATACAGTAGATATCCATTCTTCGAAGGTCGTGAGATCAACGATGGGTTCTATATTTAGAGTTCCTGTTATTTATACAGATGATCTG
Organism: Lachnospiraceae bacterium; assembly: GCA_030523345.1. Taxonomy (GTDB): domain Bacteria; phylum Bacillota; class Clostridia; order Lachnospirales; family Lachnospiraceae; genus UBA2868. The sequence continues at coordinate 10,774 of JAUNIR010000056.1, read as the reverse complement.
TATAGGGATATAGAAGCTATTAAATCAACAAATGTATTAGTATATGCAGCACACCTTAAGGGTGAACAGTCATACAGAGAGGCAAAGTATTCAGACAGGTCTATGATACTTATTGGTAATGAAGGCCGAGGTCTTACTGATGAAGCAACTGCTACAGCTGATACACTTGTTAAAATCCCGATGCAAGGGCAGGTTGAATCGCTTAATGCAGCAGTAGCCGCCGCGATATTAATGTTTGAATTGAGTAGGTAACGAATTAATATGACAAACATAATTGGAATTGTTTTGATTTTAATACTTGGATACATAGTAGGAAGCTTTAACCTTTCTTATTTCCTGTCGAAGTTAAAAGGATATGATATAAGACAGCATGGCTCAGGAAATGCTGGAGCATCTAATGTAGTGATTATGATGGGTAAAAAAGCCGGAATCATTGTTGCATTAGTTGATATTTTTAAAGCATATCTTGTATGTACAATTGCTATGCATATATTCCCAGATAAAATATATATAGGAGCGTTAGCAGGCACATCAGTAATATTAGGACATATTTTTCCATTTTATATGAATTTTAAAGGTGGCAAAGGTCTTGCAAGTCTTGGAGGAACAATTCTTGCCCTTGACCCAAGAATGTTTGTAGTACTTTTAGCAATAGCAATTGTCCTTGCAGTTGTTATTAATTATATCTGCGTAGTCCCAATGAGCATTTCAATAATCTTTGCTCTTGTTTATGGATATACGAGACGGTCATTAACAAGTTTATTAATACTCATGTTTGCAGCCGTTGTTATAAATTTCAAACACATTGAAAATCTTAAGAGAATTAAAGCTGGTACGGAGGCCCATTTTTCCCTTTTGTGGGACAGGAAGTCTGAGGCAGAAAGACTCGGTAAGGTTTACGATGATGGAAAAGGATATGAAAATGTAGAGGAGAATAAATAGATGAGTACAAATGAAAAAGTAACAGCATCTTCTGATGTAAGTAAGAGTAAACAGAAAAGAATTGAGAGACAAAAGAAAAATGATCAGGTAAAAAGAGAAGGAGTGATTGGCTCAGTAGTTGGCATATTTGCAATTGCTCTTATTGTCGGAGCGGTAATCTTTTCAGTGGTTGCATCAGTTAGAAAAAGTCAGGAAAATGTTCAACCAAATGGCGATTTTGGAAGATATGTGAATGATAAAGGAATGGTTGAGGGAATAAAAGCTTCATCAATAGTTACACTTCCAGCTGATTATAATAATATTACAATACCTCTTTCAGAAGTAGAATATACAGATGCTGAATTTGAAGAGGAAAAAGCAGCACAGCTTGAGTCTCATAAAGTTCTTAATTCTGAGACAGATAAAGCAATTGAAGATGGAGATACTGTTAATATTGATTATGTAGGTTCAATTGATGGTGTTGAATTCGAAGGTGGAAATTCTAATGGTGAGGGAGCCGATTTAGAGATAGGTTCAGGCACATTTATTCCAGGATTTGAGGAACAGCTTATTGGACACAAGAATGGTGAAGTATTTGATATAGATGTTACCTTCCCAGAAGAATATGGCAATGAGGAATTGAATGGAAAAGATGCTGTATTCAATATTACTGTAAATGGTATTTATGAGCTTGGTGAATTCAATGATGAGTTTGTTGCTGAAAAGCTCAAAGCATACGCAACAACAGTTGACGGATACAAAAAGTATATTTCAGAAAAAGAATATGAGAGCAGAGTTAAGACATATGTATCTAACTATATTGATGAGAACTCTTCTCTTTCAAAGTATCCTAAAAAATATTTAAATCAGCTTAAGGCACTTAAGATGTATTCTGATGAACAATCATATGAATATATGAATCAGATGTATCAGCAGTTCTACGGATATGGTTTCTCATCATTTGAAGAATACAATGGAATGTCACAGGAAGATTATTTAGTTGAAGTTGAAGAGTCAGCTAAGGAATCAGAGCTTACAATTTTAGCTCTTCAGGCAATTGCAGAAAATGATGGTATCACAGTTTCAGAAGATGACATTAAGGCATTTGTTGAGAGTGTATATGGTGAGGGTTCATATGATTCAACATTAGAATCATATGGTAAGGCATATCTTGCACAGACTGCTCTTCAGGATAAAGTTGGTAACTACTTAGTAGAGAAAGCTACTATTAAATAATAATCATGTCAGAATATATTAAATTAAAAGATTTAGCTAAATATTTGCATATTAACAGGGGTGACAATATATTTGTCACCTCTGATGTTAAAGAGCTTCTATATTCGCTTATAAATAATGGCGACGATACTGATCTTAACATATTGATAGATGGAATAATTGACATTATTGGGGAAGAGGGTACTTTAGTATTCCCGACGTTTAACTGGGACTTCTGTAAAGGTATTCCATTTGATATTAAAAAGACTCCATGTAAAACAGGATCACTTGGAAAAGAGGCTCTTAAAAGAGATGATTTCAAGAGAACACAGCACGCTATATATTCCTTTGCTGTATGGGGTAAAGGTCAGTCAGAAATGTGTGCCATGAACAATAAGAGTTCTTTTGGAATTGATTCTCCATTTACATATATGACAGAAAATAATTTCAAAAATTTATTTATTGATAAAGATTTGGGACACTCATTCGTATATGTTCATTATGTTGAAGAACAAGTTGGAAATATTCCATACAGATATCTTAAGGATTTTACTGCTGATTATACTGATTATGATGGCAAAGTTAGTAAGCGCACATATGCTATGAATGTACGCGAACTTGATATGGATGTAACAAATGTAATTGATGTGTTCGAAGATGAATTTATGGCAGTAGGTGTCATGGAGAAATTTGAGGTTAATGACATTGGTTATAAAATTATTGATTTAAAGGGGTCATTCCCAATAATTGCAGAAGATGTAAGACATAATAGAAGCCGTAAGGTGTGTTCATACATCGGTCAGGATTCAACAATTCACCTTGAAGAAGGTAGAAAAATGTTTGAACTTTGCAAAGAAATGTTCCCAATATGCAGATCTATTACCGGTGATGGCGTAAGAGAGACATTCAAAATACTTAATAAATATCTTGATACAGAGTTTAAAATTACAGAGGTTCCATCTGGAACTAAGGTATGTGACTGGACCGTGCCAAAGGAATGGAATATTACAGAGGCATATATTGAAAACGAACAGGGAGAAAGAGTTATCGATTTTAAAAATAATAATCTCCACGTTCTAGGATACTCTGTACCGGTTGATGAAGTCATGCCATTAGCTGAGCTTAAGGAGCATATTTATACTTTGAAAGATCAGCCAGATGTAATTCCATATTCTACTTCTTATTATAAGGAGCGTTGGGGATTTGCAATGAGTAAAAACCAGTTGGATTCATTGCCAGATGGTAACTACCATGCAGTAATTAAGTCCTCATTGGAGGATGGATCTCTTACATATGGAGAAATACTTATTCCTGGAGAATCAGAGGAAGAAATATTCTTTACAAGTTATACATGTCATCCATCAATGGCTAATAACGAGTGTTCTGGACCAGCTGTAATTGTATTTTTGGCAAATTACATTCTCAGTATGAAAAAGAGAAAGTATAGCTATAGATTAATCCTTGCACCGGAAACAATAGGCGCGATTACTTATATAAGTAAACATCTTGAAGATCTTCAGAAGAAAGTAATATGTGCATTTAATTTAACATGTGTAGGTGATGATAGGACGTATTCAATAGTTCACTCAAGATATGCAGACACACTGGCAGATAGAGTACTTACCAATGTGCTTAAATATCATTATCCTAAATATATGGATTATTCATATATTAAGAGAGGATCTGATGAGAGGCAGTATCAAGCTCCAGGAGTTGATATACCAATGGTGTGTTTCTGCAGATCAAAATATCATGTATATCCTGAGTATCATACATCGGCAGATAATCTTGATATCATTTCTCCAGATGGATTGGCTGGAAGCTTAGATGTAATGATTAAGTGTATTGAGACACTTGAAAATAATGCTACATATGTAGTGACATGTCTGTGTGAAGCACAGCTTGGAAAAAGAGGACTTATGCCAACAATGAGTTCTAAGGAAACATATCAGGATACATTAGCTCTTAAAGATGTGTTAGCTTATGCTGATGGAAGAAATGACATTATAGAGCTTTCTAATATAATAGAACAACCAACAGATCGAGTAATAAAAGTATGCAAGCAACTATATGATGCAGGATTACTAAAAATACAATAGCATATTATATGTCCCATAAATTGGACATAAAATGTGTATAATGGATTTCATAAGGAGTAAAGAGTGAATAGAGAAGAAGTTTTCGAAAAAGTAACGGATATTTTTAGAGATGTATTTGATGATGATGATCTCGTAATTGGAGATTCTACTAATTCAGATGACATTGAGGACTGGGATTCTTTAGAGCATATTCAGTTAATAGTTGGTATGGAGAAGGAATTTAAGATTAAATTTGATATTAAGACTGTTAATTCTCTAGAGAATGTTGGACAGATGGTAGATCTTATTTTATCCATGATTTAATCGGAATATTAGGTTAAACGGTAAGTGATTTAGTAGGCATATGAATACATATACATTCGACGAAATAAATATCGGACATAAGGAAGACTTCACAGTCACTGTTACAGAAGCCGACAGGGACAGGTTCAGAGAAATTACTGGAGATATCAATCCACTTCATAACGATCCTAAATTTGCGAAATCAAAAGGACATGATAAATGTGTCGCTTTTGGTATGCTATCAGCGTCGTATTTGTCCACATTGGCAGGAGTATATTTGCCAGGCAAGAATTCACTAATACAGAAGACAGAAGTTAATTTCAGAAAACCAGTTTATGTAGGTGATACCCTTACAATTTCAGGTGAAGTAACAGACAAATCAGAAACTTTCAATGTAATAGAGGTTAAGGTTCTAATTACTAATCAGGACGGGGTGAAGGTCGTGAAGGGTAAAATGGAAATAGCAGTTGTTGAATAAACGATTTGTCAGCGTCTAAGTTAGGAGGCATCTATGACAGAAATAGAAACATTACAAAAATGGATAGATGAGTCTAATAAGATTGTGTTTTTTGGTGGTGCTGGAGTATCAACTGAAAGTGGAGTTCCAGATTTCAGAAGTGTTGATGGTCTATATAATCAAAAATATGATTATCCTCCAGAAGAAATTCTTAGTCACACGTTTTATCGTAGAAAGCCAGAAGAGTTTTATAAATTCTATAAGGATAAAATGTTATTTAAGGATGTAGAACCAAATAAAGCACATCTAAAGCTTGCAGAACTTGAAGAAAAAGGTAAGCTGTCAGCAGTTGTAACTCAGAACATTGATGGACTTCATCAAGCGGCAGGATCTAAAAAAGTATATGAACTACATGGATCTGTACTAAGAAATTACTGCGAAGATTGTGGTAAATTTTTTGATATGGATTATATCCTCGAAAGCGAGGGTGTTCCAAAATGTGATAAATGTGGAGGACCAGTTAAGCCAGATGTAGTTCTTTACGAGGAGGGGCTTGATACAAAGACCATGAATGGTGCTTTAAAGGCTATTGCCGAAGCGGATATGCTTATTATTGGCGGTACAAGCCTTGCGGTATATCCAGCAGCAGGACTTATTGATTATTATAGGGGAAATAAGCTCGTATTAATTAATATGTCCAAAACACCTATGGATGGGAAAGCAGACCTTGTGATATATGAAAAGATAGGACAGGTTTTATCCCAGATAGAGGTGAAGTAACTATTAACCAAAATGTTAGTAAATAATAGTATGAAAAGTCGCTAAAATGCTTGTAAAATACAGTATTTAGTGCTTGAAAAGGGCGGGTATCTATGTTATCATAGACTCTCGTGATGTAATAAAATTCCTTGCTTTGTCACTGATAGACAAGGCCAGAGACCAGAAGGAGGTACTAGCATGAGCAAATATGAATTAGCCGTTGTTCTTAATGCTAAGATCGAGGACGAGGAGAGAGCTAATGTGCTTGAGAAGGTAAAAGGATATGTTACCAGATTCGGCGGCACAATCTCAGACGTTGACGAGTGGGGCAAGAAGAAACTCGCTTATGACATCCAGAAGATGCCAGAAGGATATTTCTACTTCATTCACTTCGAAGCTGAAACTACAGCTCCAGCCGAGATCGAGAACAGAATCCGTATCATGGATAACGTTCTTCGTTTCTTGATCGTTAATCAGGACGAGGCATAATAGAAAGAGTGATAATATGAATAAAGTAATTCTTATCGGTAGATTAACAAGAGACCCTGAAGTAAGATATTCAGCTGGTGAAGGTTCTATGGCAATTGCTAACTACACACTTGCAGTTGACAGACGTCGTAGACAGAATGCAGGTCCAGAAGAGCAGACAGCAGATTTTATCCGTTGTACAGCTTTCGGACGTACAGCAGAATTTGCTGAGAAATATCTTAAAAAAGGAACAAAGATTTTAGTACAGGGTCGTATTCAGACTGGAAGCTATACAAATAAGGATGGTCAGACAGTCTATACTACAGATGTTATAGTTGATGAGCACGAGTTCGTTGAGAGCAAGAATGCAAATCCAGCTGGGGGAGACTTCGGTGGTAATGCAGGATTCGGTGGCCAGGCATCACAGCCAGCCGGTGCAGCAGATGGATTTATGCCAATCCCAGATGGCATCGACGAGGAATTACCTTTTGCTTAAACTATAGTAGGAGGAAAGCACAATGGCTTACAATAGAGCACAGGGTGATGGCGATTCACCAAGAAGAAGACCAGGACTTCGCAGACGTAAAAAAGTTTGTATCTTCTGCGGAAAAGATAAAGTGATTGATTACAAGGACACAAACACACTTAGAAAGTTCGTTTCAGAGCGTGGTAAAATCCTTCCAAGAAGAATCACAGGTACATGTGCTAAGCATCAGAGAGCAATCACAGTTGCAGTTAAAAGAGCTCGTCACGTTGCACTGATGCCTTATGTACAGGACTAGTATAATATATACTAAATAATTATCGCGTATTACCGAGTATATCGAATGGGCTGAGACAAGAAAAAGACCACAAATTTGTGAGTGATAAATGGTCTTGGTTAGCGATAATAGGTTGTACAAGGTCAAAAATAGTCTAACAGGACACCTTTAAATGAAAGTTTAAGGGTGTCTTTTTTATGCATTTTAAAATGTCCTTCCATGATTCCTGAGTAGCTGTTAAATATTAATTTTCAGGAGGAAAAGGAAATGCGAGAAATAACAGAAACAAATAAACCGAGCATGACTGAAGTGAGGCATGAGATTATTAAGCACCCTCAAAAGTTTATCCGTTACAAACAGGGTGCTGAGCTCTATGGCATGTGTCAGACAAAGTTTGAGAAGATGGCTCACGAGGCTAATGCGGTATATAAACTTGATAAGTTGGTATTAGTGAACTTGGAGTTGTTTGATAAGTATTTGGAAACGTTTCGTGTTGTGTACGACAGGAGGTATTAAAATGTGTAAGGTCATTGCTATAGCAAATCAAAAGGGCGGTGTGGGTAAAACCACTACTGCTGTCAATTTAGGAACCGGACTTGCTGCAGAAGGTAAGAAGGTTTTACTAATCGATGGAGATCCTCAGGGAAGTCTCACTATAAGTTTAGGTTATTCAGAGCCTGATAAGCTTAAGGTTTCACTGGTGGATATTATTTCAAGAGTTGTTAATGAAGAAGATATCGAAGAAGACTTTGCTGTTATTAAGTATAAGGAGAATGTGGACCTTATTCCATCAAACATAGAATTATCAGCAGTAGAGATTTCTCTTGTGAATACCATGAGCAGAGAACTGGTACTTCGTTCATATGTGGAATCAGTAAAGCACAATTATGATTATGTAGTAATAGACTGTATGCCTTCACTTGGTGTTATGACAGTTAATGCTCTTGCATGTGCAGATTCAGTGCTTATCCCAGTACAGGCAGCATATTTATCAGTTAAAGGCTTACAACAGCTTATTAAGACAATATATACGGTTAAGAGAAGGCTTAATCAGAAGCTTGAGATTGAAGGAATACTTCTTACTATGGTTGATAGTCGCACAAACAATGCAAAGGATATCGTAGCTGAGGTAAATGAAGTTTATGGACAGGCAATGCCAGTATTTCCGGTGGAGATTCCTTTATCGGTAAGAGCTGCAGAGATTAGTTCTGTGGCTAAAAGTATTTATGATTATGATCCAAAGGGAAAAGCTGCGTATGCGTATATGTCATTAACAAAGGAGGTACTGGCTCATGGCTGCTAAGAGAGAAAAGATACATTTTGCTTCAGTGGAAGAATTATTAGGTGCTCCTACTACAACAGGAGAAGGAACTGTAGAGATAAAAGTTGATCAGATATTTCCATTTGAGAATCATCCATTCAAGGTAAGAGATGATGATAAGATGGATGATTTGGTGGAAAGTATCAAGAACAATGGAGTGCTTACTCCTGTACTCGTAAGACCTGATGATGAAGGTAATTATGAAATGATATCAGGTCATAGAAGACTTCATGCAGCTAAAAGAGCTGGCCTTATTGTAATACCTGCAATTATCAAGCCTATGACAAATGATGAAGCTACTATTGCTATGGTAGATGCTAACTGTCAGCGAGAAGAGATACTTCCAAGTGAAAGAGCATACTCATTAAAGATGAAAATGGATGCGATGAGGAGGCAGGGAATGAGATCAGATTTAACTTCAGACCATAATGGTCCGAAGTTGACCTCGAGAGAAGTTGGGGAAGTTTATGGAATATCACAGACGCAAGTAAAGAGGTATGTAAGATTAACCGAGTTGTTACCAGAATTACTTTCATATGTAGATATTAAAAGAATAGGCCTTGTTACAGCAGTTACAATTTCATATTTCGACAAGCAGGTCCAGAGATGGATTTACGAATATATTAAGGAAACCGGATTTGTAAGACCTGAGCAGATAGATGCACTTAAGGCATGTGAGAACCTCGAAAATATGACACAGAACACGGTTGTAATGACAATGAATGAAGCTATAAAGCCTAAGACGTCAGGTAAAGTATCATTATCAGAACGTAAGCTTAATAAGTATTTTGGAACACATGTATCCGGAAGTGAAAGAGAACGTATTATTATCGGACTTCTTGAGGAATGGGTTAAATATGACACAATCTTTATCGAAATATTTGTACTAAAGTTGTGTCAAAGATACTTTCGAGGTTGGATTTTGGTTTATATTATATTATATTTTCAATGCTCCAAATGCTTCAAATGCTCCAAACTGACTGAGTCCGTTTTTTTGTACAATAGATTTGATAGTATTGTATTGTAGGAAATGTAAAGAGTCAGTTGCAGAAAACAGAAACCCCAATCAATTCCATAAGCAAGAAGGCTTCTTCAAGATATTGCTCCAATTCTACTTTTCTAAACTTTGTTACCTTTTGTGGATTTCCCTTTTTCTTATTATCACAATCTAGTTTATTATTATCATTTGCTTTGTTTATGAGCACTGATTCAAGGTAATCTATATCCGATCGATTTAAGCTATCATCTTTTGTTGTAAGGACTATTGCCCTTTCCCACCAATCCTTTCCTGCAAGATGTTGCTTGATACGAGTTGCAAGATCCATCGATTGTCCCACATAAACCATTTCTTCAGATAACAGTAAATACACTCCAAACTTATTACATGCTTCTGATGACATTAGCTCATTAATAGATTCTCTTGGAGCGGAATACAACTCTCCAGAGTTCCAGCTTGAATCTTCAATACACATTACTCCTTTTAATGTTCCATCTTCTAACAGAAGACTAATTGTTTTTGCTTTCGCGCTTGCCATAAAATACCTCACACTATTTGCTTACTGCACATGCAATTTCATTTGCAATTCTTGCAATTACGGATACACAAACAGAATTTCCTGCCTGTTTGTATAATCTTGATTCACTCTGGTTACTTGGAAGTTTAAAATCTTTTGTAAAGCCTTGTGTATTAAAACATTCATGGGGAGTCATTTTACGAATTCCATTTTTAGTTTTAATAAGACATACATTATGACCGCCTTCTCCTTGATTAGCAGTCAATGTAGGTACAACTCCACTTTTATTTTTTCTAACATATTTACGTCTCCATTGATAAATAGCATTATCATCATCCATTGCCTCTATCAATTTTTCGTAAATATCGCCTTTATACTTTCCTTCAGTATAATAATATTTATCATCAAGTTTATTTATGAAATCTATAATGTCTGAAAGTTTTGTGGTTAAAGGAATTGGCAAAGGAAACTCATAATTTTTATACCATTCAACGTCTTTAAAAGCCACAATATATATCCTTTCTCTATTTTGTGGAATATTTCCATACTCCATAGCATTTAATACGGAATATTTAACATTATAGCCTTCCTTTTTCAATTCTCCTATAATCACAGAAAACGTATTTCCATTATCATGTCCAACTAAGTTTTTAACATTTTCAAGAAAGATGATCTGCGGTTGTTTTGCTTTAAAAATTCTAACCAATTCAAAAAAGAGTGTTCCTCTTCCTTTCTCATCATCAAATCCTTGTCTATTCCCAGCTATTGAAAATGCCTGACATGGAAATCCTGCAAGCATAACATCAAAATCAGGAATTTGATCAGCTTCAACTTCATGTATATCTCTACAATCTACTTTAATATCTGAATTTAGCTCATATGTAGCAACTGGATATGGGTCAAACTCATTTGCATATACAACTTCAAATAGTTCGTTCTGTTCAAATCCCTTATCAATTCCACCAACACCAGCAAAA
>JAUNIR010000186.1 GCA_030523345.1 Lachnospiraceae bacterium | reverse complement strand
AAAAGTCGACTTTTGAGTGGGTTAGTTACGGACCAATATCTGCATACCTTAAGGTAGCCAATTCAGACATCGCGGGAAAGAACTCTAATAATTATAATGATTTAGATATAATATATACGGGAACACTCACTCAGGCAGATGGCCAAAATGTTAGTGTTGAGGCGGTAGTAAGATTTAAAGATATTGTAGTTAATAACGATGGCACATATACTTATGACTTTAGCCATCCAACAATTTCTTCGTGTTCTCACTTTGATGCTCGAATTAAGAAAAATGTTATTTCCAATTATGAGAAGAATTGGAGTGTAGAAAAGATAAGTTTAAAATAAAAGTAAAATTTTACAAATAAAAACTAAAGCCCTGCAGGTTATCCCGCAGGGCTTTCTTATTACTTGTTAGTGGTTGATTAATATCCAAGCATCCAGTCATACATTTCCTGATACTTCTTAGCTGATACTTCCCATGAGAAATCAGCAGCCATAGCTCTATCTACCATCTTGTTCCATTCACGCTTATGATCATAATATACCCTTATTGCATAACGGATAGTACCGAGCATTTCATGAGCATTATAATTAACAAAACTGAAACCTGTTCCAGTGCTTTCGTATTCGTTGTATGGTTCAACTGTATCTTTAAGACCACCAGTTTCTCTTACGATTGGAAGAGTACCGTATCTTAATGACATGAGCTGAGAAAGTCCACAAGGCTCAAATAATGAAGGCATTAAGAATGCGTCACATGCGGCATAAATTTTATGTGAAAGTGCTTCTGAATAATAAATATTGGCAGAAACTTTATTGCCATACTTCCAGTCGAAGTGTCTGAACATGTTCTCGTATCTGTCTTCACCTGTACCAAGGACAACAATCTGAATATCTTCTGTATTGCATAACTCATCAAATATGTAAGCAATAAGATCAAATCCCTTTTGATCAGTAAGTCTTGAAACAATACCAATCATGAACTTCTTGTCATTAACTTCAAGTCCAAGTTCTTCCTGAAGTGCTTTTTTGTTTTTACTCTTTTCCTTACGGAAGTTTTTAGCATCGTATGGGAAAGGAATATGCTTATCTGTAGTAGGGTTGTAGTCTGTATAATCGATACCGTTTACAATACCTCTAAGATCATTAGATCTTGCTCTCATAAGAGCATCAAGACCTTCGCCATAGAACTGTGTCTTGATTTCTTCAGCGTATGTATTTGAAACAGTAGTAATAGCGTCTGCGTATACAAGGCCACCCTTGAGAAGATTACCATCCTTATAGGCCTCTAATTTATCAGGAGTGAAGAAGTAATCAGGAAGCCCTGTGATTTCCTGAATAGTCTTAACATCCCATACACCCTGGAACTTAAGGTTATGAATTGTCATGATAGTTTTGATACCTCTGAAAAATTCACCACCCTGGAAACGCTCGTTAAGATATACAGGAATAAGGCCTGCCTGCCAGTCATGACAATGTATTATGTCAGGTCTGAAATCTATTACAGGAAGTACAGAAAGGACTGCTTTTGAAAAATATGCAAATTTTTCTACGTCCCATAATAAATCGCCGTATGGTCTGCTTCCTGAAAAATAAAATTCGTTATCAATAAAGTAAAAAGTAATTCCGTCAAGTTCTGTTTTAAGAACACCTACATACTGGTTCTTATTTCCAATATCCATGTAGAAATGAGTGATGTATTCAAGCTTATCTTTAAATTCATCCTTCATACACATATATTTTGGAAGAATAACTCTGCAATCGAAATATCTTTTATCAAATTCCTTAGGAAGAGAGCCTACCACGTCGGCAAGACCACCTGTTTTGATAAAAGGTACACACTCTGAAGCTGCAAATAATATTTTTTTCATGTTAATTCTCCTAATAGACACTGCTTGTGTACAAACTAATAATATTATACATTATTTAGTGGTTTAGTGAAAGGATTATTTTTGATATAATCGCACTAATTAATATATATTTTTAGAGGTAGATATGGCATTTGACGGAATAACCGTTTCAGCTGTTGTTAAGGAACTTAACAGTCAGTTTATCGGAGCCAGAATATATAAAATCGCACAGCCAGAGCCGGACGAATTACTCCTTACATTAAAGCCTGAAAAGGGGCAGTTCAGATTGCTTTTATCAGCAAGTCCATCACTTCCACTAGCTTATATAACTGAAGATAATAAGCCTAGTCCTATGAGTGCACCCAATTTTTGCATGCTTTTAAGAAAACACATATTAAATGGGCGCATAGTGTCAATCACCCAGCCATCACTTGAAAGAATTATTAGATTTGAAATAGAACACATGGATGAAATGGGTGATATGCGTCGCAAGGTTCTCATAGTAGAGCTTATGGGTAAGTATTCTAATATTATCTTTGTAGACGAAAAAGATATGATTATAGATAGTATAAAGCATGTAAATGCCTTAGTAAGTTCTGTGAGAGAAGTATTGCCGGGAAGAGAATATTTTGTACCCAATACAGTTGATAAGCTAGACCCGTATGGTATCAGCGAGGAAGATTTCATTTTAAAGCTAAAATCAAAGCCTTTTGCTGTATCAAAAGCTTTATATTCATCATTTACAGGATTTTCATCGGTAATAAGTGAGGAATTATGCTATA
>JAUNIR010000185.1 GCA_030523345.1 Lachnospiraceae bacterium | reverse complement strand
TATTTATTAGGTTCTATAGATAATTAGGCGGTCTTTAGTAATATAAATGTTATAACGCCGTATGAAAAAGTAATTGGTATTAGTGTTATTCTGCCTTCTAAATCTGAATTATTATCTATATGATAATTCTCACTTTGTTTAGGTACTCCGAGAGATAGTTCGCAGACATTTTGATCTGAAAGATCTACAACAAACAAGCCGTTATGCAGATTTAAAAAATCAAGAAGGGCTTCTTTACATAGAGAGTCAAATTCTGCGATACCTAATTTTGAATAGCTCTCTGCAAAAGCTGTAAGAACTTTGGCATTGCCATCAAGAGCAGAGTAAGCTGATGGAACACCAACAATTTCCTGGGATACTTCGTGTTCGAGATGATAATGATCACAAAACTTGATATCACCTAGGCTTATATTGGCATCAACATACAAAATAATATCAATTATAAGCTTTTTAATATATTCTCTAGTGAATTCATTAATAGAACTCATTATTGATTCGTAATTAGAGTTTTTTAAAATTGTTTCTAATAATTCTTGACTATTCATTATTGACCTTCTTATCTAGTAATATGATCAATTACTTGTTTTACCATGGCACCTTCAACTGGTTTTTGTATAAAATCTTTAGCACCTGCCTTAATTGCTTCTCTTAAATGGCTTTGTGTTCCAACTGAAGAGCATATTACGACAGTAGTAGCTGGATTAATTTCTTTAATCTCTTTAGTTGCGGTTATTCCGTCTTTTACAGGCATAATTATATCTAAAAATACAATATCTGGAGCCTGTTCTTTTACATAATCAACAGCAGCCTGGCCGTTAGAAACTTCATTAATGTTAGAAAAACCTAACGCAGAAAGGATGCTTGATAAGTTTTTTCTTGCGAGAATTGAATCGTCGCAAATAAGAATAGATACATTTTCGTTATTCATATAAAAACTCCTTAATTTATCGTGCAGATAATGGTATATATGTTTCGTCAGTTATTACTGGTTTATATGCTGGACGAATAATTTTACCATTATTAGCAAGTTCTTCCATTCGATGAGCTGACCAACCTACAATTCTTGCGACAGCAAACATAGGTGTGAAAAGCTCTTTCGGAATTCCGAGCATCTGATATACAAATCCAGAATAGAAGTCTACATTACAACATACACCCTTAAACATATGCCGTTCCTCAGAAATAATTTGAGGGCCTAGCTTTTCTACGAGAGAATATAATGCAAATTCATCCTGAAGTCCTTTTTCTTCGGATAATTTTTCAACATAATGTTTGAAAATTATTTCTCTTGGGTCGGAAGTAGAATATACGGCGTGTCCCATACCGTAAATAAGTCCCTGTTTGTCAAAAGCCTCACCGCGTAAAAGTTTTCTTAAATGATTGGAAACCTCATCTTCGTCAGTCCAATCTTTAACACATTCTTTCATATCAGCAAACATATCTACAACTTTTAAGTTTGCACCACCATGACGTGGACCTTTTAAGGAACCAAGTGCGGCTGCTATAGCAGAATATGTATCAGTATGAGTAGAGGTTACTACGTGTGTTGTGAACGTGGAGTTATTACCACCACCGTGCTCCATATGAAGTACTAAAGCCACATCAAGAAGTCTTGCTTCAAGTGGAGTATAAGATTTATCAGGACGTAATATTCTTAGTATATTTTCAGCAGTTGATAAATTTTCTTTTGGTGAATGTATATACAAACTCTTATTATCGTGATAATGTCTGTAAGCCTGATAACCGTACACTGATAAAAGTGGAAAAAGGCTTATAAGCTGAAGACTTTGTCTTAATACATTAGGAATTGAAATGTCATCATCCTTTTCATCATATGAATATAATGTCAAAACAGACCTTGCAAGAGTATTCATCATATCTCTAGAAGGAGCCTTCATAATAATGTCTCTTACAAAACTTGTAGGAAGAGAACGATAGAATGACAATAAATTTTTAAAGCTTTCGAGCTCTTCAGAATTAGGTAATTTATCGAAGAGGAGAAGATAAGTGACTTCTTCATATCCAAAACGGTTATCTTCAGTAAATCCCTTAACTAAATCTCTAACATTATATCCACGATAAAATAATTCTCCATCAATAGGAACCTGTACTCCATCAACAATTTTATTAGCTCTTACATCAGATATATGAGTAAGTCCTGTTAGAACGCCTTTACCGTGTTGGTCACGTAAACCACGTTTTACATCATATTTTGTATATAATTCAGGATCAATCATGGAATGATTTTCTGCAAAAGCTGCAAGATTTATTATTTCCTGACTGTTCTCGCTGTAAATATTAGCCAAAATATCGCCTCCGTAATTGTGAAAAATCACATATTTAATAGATGATTATATAAAAACTCAAAATAAATAATAGCATATTTTAAATATTTTTGCCAATAATATTACTGTAAAATTTTACTGTACATAAACTAAAAAAGGAATGATTATGTGCAGTTTAGCAAGGTCGAAATTTGTGGTGTAAACACAGCAAAATTAAAGGTTTTAAAGGAAAGCGAAAAAATAGAGCTTTTGAAGAAGGCACAAGGCGGTAATATCACCGCACGAGATGAATTGATAAATGGCAATTTAAGGCTTGTTTTATCCATCGTGGGCAGGTTTTCAA
>JAUNIR010000055.1 GCA_030523345.1 Lachnospiraceae bacterium | reverse complement strand
TTCTGTATCATTGCCATCCTTACCTATAACGTAAAGTGTTAGTGGTTTATCCGTTTTTGCATTAATTTTCTCAATTGCTACACATATATGCAAAATCATCTTTCTTGGCATTCCACCGCCAATTGAAAGAATCTTTCTATTATCGCCACTACATTCCCTAGCAACTGTTCTTTCATCAATCCCGTTAGTTACGTAATCAATCTTATTTTCGTACTGAGGGTATTCAGCCTTAAGCCATCCCATAAACTTATTAGATACCGCAAATAATCGGTCTGCCAATTCTAATGTCTTAGCTTCTACGCTACTCATATTTGCATTCTCATAATTATTTATCTTGTTTTCATGATCAATAGCACCATGAACAATATACGCTGTAGGTTTCTTTAATTTCTTAGCAAACTTCATTCCTAGGACATTTTGCGCAGAATAGCCTGAAAATAATATAATATCGCTTCTCAAAATATTAAAATATAATTCTGGAAGTCTTCCAATCTTAGATGTTCTCTTCTGGTAAAGCGTCCCTTTAGGAAATAATCTTATATATTCTTTTGTAACATTAGCCGGACCGGTACCTGTTTTATGGTCTCCAACTATAAATATCCTACTCATATGTGCAAAACTCTCTACGTCCTTTGTACATTGCCTTTAATGCCTGAATCATTGTTATGTTCTCTTTATACAAGTTTTTCTTTCTTAACGCGAACTGCCATATAAGAAGATGCGACCATCCCTTTGACATGGCTGCGTAATTTGCACCTCTTGATATAAAGAACTTTTCATCATATTCAGAAAACCACGTTGACTGAACTTCTTTTAACTCAGCAATCTTAGTTGGTACATAGTATATGTTCTTCTTTTTCTTCAAAGCATCATATAGAAATATATTTTCTTCGCCCATTATATACTTTCCAGATCCGGCACCGAAATCCTCATTGAACTTTAGATCCTTAACACTTTCTCTTCTAAAAGCAATTTCCGGTGAAAAAATTTTGAGCACCGACAAATAATCCATCTTTCTGGCAGTTGCATAATTTGGCACTGGTTTTTCTTTTCTCTTTATATAAAATACAATAATGTCTGCATCCGGACGTTTTTCGAATTCTTCTAATATAAGCTTCTCGTAATCGTCCACATATACAACATCATTGTCGCAAAGAATGCATATATCTGCATCTGACTCACTTATCGCAAGATTTCTGCTTCGGCTAAGTCCTCTTGTAGTGGTTTTCACATACTTAACGGCCTGATCACTTCCGTTTACAGACCGTCTAGAAATATTCTCCTCACTATCACTATCACACTGATTAATAACTACAGCATTTCCTGTAATTTTCAGAGAATCTATATAATTTAAATCATCCATTTTTAATATGGATAACAATACATCCAGCTTTTTCATAAAGCTATATTCTCCTAATAACAGCTCTCACCGCCCAGAATATAAAGCAGTATGCGCTATATGGAACAGATAATCCTTCAACATTTCTATATAAATTCCATATACGTCTTAATGCCTCAAGCTTATTCGATGACAACGTTCCAGCGCTTCTCCTATAAAGGGTAAGTCCCTCATTAAGCCCATACCCTGTGATTCCGCTCTTAAGGACTTTCCACCATGTTGCTGTGTCTTCACTCTTTACATTTGGCATATATATATCTTCTTTCGCAAGCTTTGTCATGTCAAACATTACCGTGCTTGTAAAGATTGTAGTATTTTTAAGAGCCTGTTTGTATGATATAGTTTTTGGAACTTGTACTATTTTCTTAACACTTACTCCAAACTCATCTGCAAATTCATATCCTGTAAACGAAAATGCTGCATCATGTTTTTTCATAAACTCAAGCTGTTTACTAAGCTTATGTGGATCCCATAAATCATCAGCATCAAGAAAAGCGATGTATCTTCCAGTCGCCGCATCTATCCCCTTGTTTCTGGCAAGTGCTGCACTTTTACCACCGCTTGTTAATACATGTATGTTTTCACACTCTAGTGACTTAATAATCTCAAGGCTTTTGTCTTGCGAACTATCATCTACAAGAAATATCTCCCAGTTAGTGTAATCCTGAGATCTTATCGATGCCACCGTATCACTTATACACTTTTCCGCATTATACACGGGAATTACTATGCTGACTAATTCATCCATTTATACAATTAATCTTCCTTATCTGAATCATCCGATGCGACTTTAACCATGTCTGCTGCCGTTACATTTCCTGCAGCTATGCCTTCTGTCGCATCTGGCTTAAACAAAGTCTTTACTGTAAGAATAATCAGTTTAATGTCAAGCCAAAGCGAATAGTTTTCTATATAATATAAGTCAAGTTTCAATTTATCATATGGAAGGGTATTGTACTTTCCATATACCTGAGCATATCCCGTAATTCCAGCTTTTACCTTTGTTCTATATGTGAACTCAGGCATATCCTCGATATACTGGGCTGCTATTTCTGGTCTTTCTGGCCTAGGTCCCACAAATGACATAGAACCGGCTATTACATTGAATAGCTGTGGAAGCTCATCAAATCTAATCTTTCGAATAACTTTACCAATAGGGGTAACTCTGTCATCAGATGCCTGTGCAAGTCTTGCCACTCCATCCTTCTCCGCATCTTCTTTCATTGATCTAAATTTATAAATATAAAACTCTTTATTATTTACAGTAAGTCTCTTCTGCTTATAAATAATTGAGCCTCCATCATATGCCTTAACAAGAATCGCCGTAATAAGCATAAATGGTGATGTTATTATAATCAAAACAAGAGAAATGATAATGTCAAATAATCTCTTGAAAATAAGATGTTCTATTTCAAGAGGCGAACTCTTTGTAAGAAGAAGTGGTGTGTCAAAGAAGTGTAGCGGTGTCGCTCCTCTTAAAACAATATCCATAATTTTTGGCATTACATATGTTTCTACTGAATGCTCATAACAATACTTAAATAATATATTTCTCTCTTCAGCAGATACATCCCACATCATAACCGCCTGATGCTTATCTATTAATGATGTGATTTTATCGTAATCTTCACTAGCTAATACTGTCTCATTTATTTTGAACTGATGTCTTCTTGTTTTTACCTTCTGTACAAAAATATCCTTTGTATTACCATCATATATTAAAAGTACATCTAAAGGTGGGAACAAAAATCTGTAAATATATGTAGCACTAAGAATCCAGGCGCTTATACAAACACACTGGAGAATCATTCCTATAAAAAGTGGAATTACTGGTGGGAAATGATATGCAAGGAGAGTAACTATTGCATAGAAAATCACATTAGTAACAAGGGTGGCTAAGCCCTGAGAAAATACAAGTTCTATCATACGGAATGAGCCAATCTTAAGTCCTCCGTACGTTGTTGAAAAGATAAATAAAATGAAAGCATATACTACAGCAATAAATACATGTCCCCAGAAATAAAACGCTTTAGGGAGCTGTGTATTGTAGTATACTACCTCCACGTATGCCATAATACCTGTTTCTACGGCCACTATTATAAGTGACATTAAGAAACTGTATATTCTTTTTCTCATTTGTAATTTATTCATTTATAAATACCGAAGCGATAATTCCTATAACAACATAAATCTTTTTAAGCTTTGTGTTGAAAAATTTCTTACCGCATTTTCTTGCATATTTTACGAAAAATC
Organism: Lachnospiraceae bacterium; assembly: GCA_030523345.1. Taxonomy (GTDB): domain Bacteria; phylum Bacillota; class Clostridia; order Lachnospirales; family Lachnospiraceae; genus UBA2868. The sequence continues at coordinate 12,861 of JAUNIR010000055.1, read as the reverse complement.
CTGCGTACTTAATTTTTAGAACAGACAATGGTGTTATAATTGCCCTTTGTTCATAATACATATAGAACGCTACAGGATTATTATTCTTAAGCTTAACTACACTGTCTGTGTAGCCTTCACTAACAATTTCACATACCGTAATTATCTTATCAAGCACAATATATTCGTACTCAGCATCTATTTTATCATAAATATAGTCTTCAGGCACATACTTTTCATTTTCAATTTCCGGAAATGGAAACTCTCTTATTACATCTGTAACAAACATAATTGTAGTTTCGCCCTTGAAACCCTTAAGATATAAATTATATAAACTTGTTCTACTAATGCCTTCAGGAAATGGCACATCTGATAAAAGCTCAGTTTCCGACTTACCTTTATGAGAAATTACTCCGGCCAATTTATTACCTGATAGCTCTACGCTTAGTAAATCTTCCACTGCCGTATCTACAATATAGTCATCGGAGTCTACACATAAAAAATATGGCGTTTTACAATTTTTAACGCCATCGTTATGTGCTCTCATTTTTCCACCATTTTCACGGTATATATACTCGATTATGACTTTGTTTTCTGACTTAAAACTTTCAATTAGTTCACTTGTCCCATCTGTTGAACCATCATCGACAATAAGCCACATAAAATCCTTACACGTCTGTCTTTTTAGACTCTCATACAGACGAGGGAGCAAATCTTTTCTATTATATGTAGGTGTAAATACAGTTAATTTCAATTTAAAGTCCCTCTACATAACATCCTGAATAATCCACAAGCTCGAACGGAACAATTTCTTTCTGATTATACTTTAATATAGTATGCCCTTTTGTAGTAGCTACTTCTTCAAGGCCAAGATCTTCGAGTATTGGAATCATAGTACTTCCTGTAGTTAGAACAACATATTCCGTGTCTGTCATTTCCAATGCTTCTACTAATTTCTCATTATTTACCTTCTGATATCTTACTAATCCAGCGAGTAATCTATACTGAGGTTTCTCATCAGAATCTACCATTTCTGTTGTGTATTCTTTAGACACAGCATACAAATAATCTTCTCGATCAATTGTTAAAAGCATTTTAGGATCATATTGTCGCATCTGCATATTATACTCAAATTCTAAAAATGCCTTTGGGTATTCTTTATCGCTGTCATTATGTATTATTTCTGAAATTTCTATAAGTTCATCTGGGATTTTATATTTATTTTCCGCAATACGCATCCCGCTATTAAACACCGAGCCTGATGAAAGCAATATAGCTAAGACTAATAATACGATTACCGTTTTCCTATACTTAATTTTCCCATCCATAAGCATAATGACAAGTTTGGTCATAATATACGGAACAAGGATGACCACGGGTGTTATCCAGAAAAATCTATAATATTCACTATCTATCTTAGTAAATAATGTAATCATATGTGGAAAAACAGGATTATATACAGTTGCAACCGATAGTACTGACATCGGCACAAATATCTTCTTTTCTTTCTCACTTCCCTTTACGATAATAAAAAGAAGCATTGCAAAAAATAGCATGAGATAGCCCGTGCTTCCGTTATATCTTGAAAGACATTCTCTTAAATATGCAATTTTTAACGCTGATACTGTAACGTCCTGCATTTATCTTCCTTACTATGGCCTCTTAACGTGCCAAATCTATAATTATCTCGGATATGTATAGAAAACAAAATATCCTTCAATATACAATACATAAACTAAAAGCATTGCAATCCCTGGTATCATACAAGCTATATATTTTACAAGTGGCTTTAGTGTCTTCTTTACAAACATATATGGCACAAACAATAACGATAGTTCAGCTGGAATCAACATATTGCCAGATGAAGAAATTGTCATTGAACCAACACTTATAATAAATATAGAAAGCCAAGGAAATGATATCTCCTCATCGCTTATCATCATCATGAAAATATAAAATATGGCAAGTATCGAAAGATTGCCTACTATTGTTTTTCCTTCGTAAGTTCTTGTCAGCAAGAATAATGAAGATGTAAAAATCGTGTAAAATGTTATATTGACTATGAATATCATCACAAGCATTATAGCTGTAGATCTGTTTGTGTCTTTTTCTCTGAACAAACATCTTGCGATCATAATATATAAAATATTCACTATAATAATTATGACTCCAGACATTGTGAGTTTAGTCTGAACAAGCGCTGGAATCGCAAGTATTTTGCACATTACCGCATCATTAATTGGGTAGGTAGCAAATAAATATCTAACTTCATAGTGATCAAGCCATGCCCCTGTAAAAGGGTCATATACATTTATCATGTTTGTGTCTATAGTTGTCGTAACATTTGCCACGTAATATGCTGCATCAAGGGTGAAATTGTATGTGCATGTAACGATCAGAATCTGTATAAAAATTACTGCAAGAATCACTATAGATACTGCCTTATTCTCTCTGGCAAATAGAATACCCTTAGATACAAGTTCCGCAATATTTTTCCTATTTATAACCGCAGAAATAACAAGAATTATTACGCATAGAGGAATCCATACAGTCATAAACCAAGATAGCGGTCTATACTTAATCATGAACGGAAAAATAACTATAAAAAACAAAATATAGTACGTGAAAAAGCCAACGATAAGATTAAGTCCTTCGTTAACCACTTTTCCTTTTCTTCTCAAAACAAGTGCCCCGAAAAGATAGAATATTATTAAATTAAGAGGAATCCCTAGTACTCCTTTAATTACATCAAACAATTTGATTCAGTCCTCTTGTTTCTATTTAAGTCTTTCTATGCCTGATATAAGGTACACTTCGTCAACTGTAATACCCTTTTCCTTACAGTGTCTATAAGCACCCTTATTTTCTTCATCATCGCCATACACATACCACTTATCTACATTATCTGTGTATTCAGATATAAGCTCATAACAAGCATCACCATTCTCTCTGCCACCACCATCAACTGCAATCACAGTACCTTCTGGTGAAATCATAAGAGTCATCACTATGCTTCCATCGTCCTTCGTAACTTCATAGACTGACATTTTTGTATTTGCTGCTTTTTCAAGCATTACTGTTGCATCGTAAAGCGAATTTATTTTATTGTTCAAGACAAATACTACTGCAGCAAATATCACTATTAACGCTGCGAATGCAATTGCCATATTTCTTATATTCAATATTTTATGCTTTTTCATATCCCACTCCTCCGGTATTTCCTCATTATCGCCATCTTCTGTAGCTTCCTCTTCAGACATTAGCGCCTGTATTATTTTGTCTTCATTCTCAAGATATAACCAAAGAAGTAACGGTAAAATAATGTGTACAACAATCGAACCAATTCTAATCGGCGATAAGAAAATAGAAAGTGTCGCCGTATTTACCGAGTAAAAATCAAATAGATGAAGCATCAGAGATACTATCATAAATGTAATTCTGTCAGTTTTATCACTAAATAGGTTTCTAGCTATCATAAAATATATGATAAAACACGCCACAATTAGTATAGCTGATAGTATAACTGTTACGCCTCCACTAGATGCACTATACACCGAGTTTTCAAAAGCTTCTTCTGATATTACAAACTGTCCCGAAAGAGATGTAATAACAAACAAAATCAGAAGACTTATTAAGTATAATATTTTGTTTTTCCTTGGAATGACCCTTACGAATGCGTATGAAATTCCGCTCCACAAAGACAATAAAAAGACAGCAGGGTTGATTCGCCGTCCTCTATCACAATCAGATATGTTTTCATCTAAAAGAACCACCACAAGCACCGAAATTACAAATAACAGTAAAATCTTCGAATTGCTCGTAAATTCTGTATATGAAGAAGTGATTCTTAAAAGTGCTTCTCTCACAATCTATACCAAAATCACGTATTTTTATGATATAATAACTCTTAATTAATTATACAAAACAGACAAGGTAATGTAAAGAAATGAATGTACTCTACGATTTATTCCACAACACAGTTTTTGTAACTGCTGGCGTGGCTTGGGCTGTAGCTCAGGTAATAAAAACAATCATAGATTTTTATATAAATGGCAAGCTCAATTTGGAGAGAATGGTAGGAAGCGGCGGTATGCCAAGTTGCCACTCAGCGACTGTCAGTTCTTTAGCAACCATCTCACTCCTTATGTATGGCGCTGGCTCATTTGAGTTCGCAATATCAGCTATGTTGGCAATCATTGTAATGTATGATGCCAGAGGTGTTAGACGTGAAACTGGTACCCAGGCAGTTATTATAAATGAGATTATGGACTATTTATCTAATCCATTAGATAGTAGATACAAGGATCCTGAATTTTCTCAGGAAAAACTCAAGGAATTTATCGGACACACACCACTTCAGGTAATTTGTGGTGCTGTTCTTGGTATTTTAATCGCATTAATATCTTATTATGGATTTGTAGTATAGTTATGAAATCACTTAATAGAAAAAATATAATAAATATGTCTGTGCTCGTAACTCTTATTATTTGTTACGCACTTAAGTTTTTAGTCCCACATTTTTATGCAGTTACAGATAAGTATGCGGGACTTTTTGTTTTTGTGTGTGAATTCATTCTACTCATAAACAACTTTGACATTATCTCTGCAATAAAGAATAAGGACAAGGAACTAATATTTACTGGTATTCTTCTTGTCATTATTATGATTAATCTTGTTGTTGTACATTCAGGATTTGGTGCATATTTTACAGCTGCCAACTTTGCATTAATACTCTATGCCTCAGATAAAATAATACTATCAAAAAAGCAAATCTTGGCTTTATCTTCTGTGTATATGGGTGTCCTTTTATTCTGGCTTGTTATTTTATATCCGAGTTACTTCGGAAGCTATGATGCAAGCTTTGCCCTTAACACTAACGGTGCTGCAACTTTTACAACTTATACAGCCTTGTGTGCACTAATTATGCTTGAATATTTCTTTAGTAAAAATAAATGGGTTGAGTTTTTAATTGTGCTTCTATTTGTTCGTGTAATTAGACTTGCACTTTGGCATAGAGCACGTGGTGCGTTTATTATTCTTACTTTATTTATTCTGTTTTATTACATTCTAAAAGGTAACTTCATTAAGAATAAAACAATTTATACTGTACTTATTTCACTCGCCTCTATTGGCTCAATCGTATTTGTTCTTTTATACACACTTCTTGGAAAGACCGGATTCAATATGTTCATTCCAATATTTTATAAGAACATTTTTTCTGGAAGAGAAAATATATGGTACGAATTTTTCTCTTACTTTATTCATAAGCCAATAACCGGAATTGGTACAAATCTTACAATACAGTCTTTTGTTGAATTTAATGTTCACAATGCAATGTATGACATCTTAGTTATTCATGGAATTGTTGTATTTGTAATGACAATGATTATTATATTCAAAAGATTTGGAGCTTTCAGAATCAAAGCTCTTAACAATAAGCTTTCTCTTATTGCTCTTTTAGCCCTATTAGCAGTGTTCTTCGAGTCTTACATCGATATGGATTTAATCTGGGCTGATTATTCTATGAATCTTATATTCCTTCTTGCAGTTATAAATGCAAATTACAGCGAAGAGGCGTAGTATGGCGACCATCAGTTTATGTATGATTGTTAAAAACGAAGAAAATGTCCTTTCTAGGTGTCTTGATTCAATTTATGATCTCGTTGACGAAATTATCATTGTGGATACAGGATCTACAGACTCTACAAAGGATATCGCCTACAAATACACTAATAATGTATATGACTTTGAATGGATAGACGACTTTTCAGCTGCAAGAAACTTTTCTTTTTCTAAATGTTCTATGGAATACATATATGTGGCAGATGCTGATGAATATTTAGACGATGCCAACCGTTATCAGTTCAAGCTTTTAAAAGATAATATTTTCAGTGAAATAGAAATAGTTCAAATGATGTACGAGACTATATCCCACGATACTGTTCTGAACATAAAAAAGGAATATAGACCAAAGCTATTTAAAAGATTAAGGGAGTTTACATGGATTAACCCTGTTCACGAGACAGTTAGACTAGATCCTCTAGTGTTCGATTCTGACATCGTCGTAACCCATGCTCCTGAGTCAAATCATGCCTCAAGAGATTTTTCTATCTTCGAGAAGACTATACTCGAAGAAGGTGCTCTTTCTATGACACTCCAGACTATGTACGCAAAGGAATTATACAAGAATGGTTCCAAAGAAGACTTTAATAGAGCTCTAAATTATTTTTCTAACATAGATAATGAATACGGTGTGATAATAAAAGTAAAGTGCCTTAGACTAAACGAAGACCCTTCATTTGAAGATTTTGCACATAAATTTAGACATATTTCTGAAGTCTGCTTTGAGCTTGGTGAATTTTATTTAAGCAGAAAAGACTACGATAGTGCTTATAGGTTATATGAAGAAGCTTTAAACGGTGAGTGCTACGTTGATATTCATGTAATTGGTGATATTACCTTTAAAAAACTTATTGAATGTTGTGAAATTCTCTCAAAGCAGAATGACAGCTATCTAGTATTAATAAATAAATACAAGCAACTCTTAGATGAGTGGCAGATGCCAGAAGAACATTTATAAATCAATCGAAAAACTTAGTCTTTTACCTGTTACTGGGTGATCAAAAGAAAGGTGATAGCATACAAGCGCTATAGCCTTTCTTTTTTCATATTGAATGTTTGAACCATATAAGCTATCTCCCACAATTGGATGTCCCATATTGGAAAGCTGACACCTAATTTGATGGAATCTACCTGTAATCAGTTTTATATCTAGTTTGCACGTATGAGTTATATTTTCTTCTTTTGGGTCATAATTATCTACAACACTATATTCCAACCTTGCAAGCTTGGCATCTTTAGCATTCTCATCAACTATAACTGCCTTATTATTATCCTTAATCATATAATCTGTAAGGCTACCTTCTCTTGCTTCAACATTTCCCTCAACTATGGCAATATAGCGTTTATCAAACCCTTCAAAATGTGTGTTAAGTCCTGCTGCCGCTTCTTTTGTTTTAGCAAATACAAGAATACCTCTAACTGGTTTATCAAGGCGATGAATAAGATAAGCAGAGGCTTTAGCCCCTGCTTTTCTCATATAATTATTAACTTCACTGACCATATCCTTTTCTGTGATTTTACCCGCCTGAGTAGGTGTTCCGGCTGGTTTCTCACAAACCAAGATATATTTATCTTCAAATAATACGTTCACGAAGCATTCCTCATATAACTCACAAAACTAATCCAATTACATAAGATCAAGTCTGTTTCTTGGCTCTGCATCTTCAACTATAGCTTTAAGATTTCTATATGTTTCCATCATAAGGCGTTCTCTTGCTTCCTTTGTTGCCCACGCAATATGAGGTGTAATGAAAAGTTTTCTTGAATCTGTGATTTCAAAGTATGGTGAATCTGCTGCCATAGGCTCTTTCTCTAAAACGTCAAGAGCAGCTGCCGCTATCTCATCATTCTTAAGAGCATCTGTTAAGTCTCTGTCGTTAATTATAGGTCCTCGACCTACATTTATTAATACAGCCGACTTTTTCATCTTCTTAAATGTTTCTGCATTAAATAGATATTTTGTCTTCTCATTAAGAGGTGAATGAATAGAGATAATATCCGAAATCTCTAGAAGCTTATCAAAATCCACCTGTTCATAGTCGTTATTAGAGTTCTTACCGCTTGTTGAGTAGTATACAACATCACAGCCGAAAGCTGTTGCTATCTTTGCAACACGTCTTCCTATTGCTCCAAGTCCTACAATTCCCCATACCTTGCCTGTAAGCTCATTGAATGGCTCGTCAAAACATGTAAATATGTCATATTTTGAATAATCACCGCTTTTTACAAAATCATCATAACTTCTAAGCTTTTCATATACGTAGAAAAGAAGAGCAAATGTGTGCTGTGCAACACTATCTGTTGAGTATCCCTTTACATTGCACACCTTGATTCCTCTTGATTTAAGGTATGGCATGTCAAGATTATCAAACCCTGTGGCTGTAATTAACACAACCTTCAATGTATCAATATCTCCAATTGTTTCTTCATTAACTGGAAGTTTATTTACGATGATAACATCTGCACCTTTACATCTTTCAGGCATCTCTTCTGGCTTTGAGTTAAGGTATGTTTCAAACTCGCCGAATTCCTTAAACATATCTGTGCTTATGTCTTCACCGATATTTTTTATTTCTAGAGCTACTATCTTCATGTTTACCCTCACATATTTAATAATACGCGTACTATGCTTAAATCAATTAGATATTTAATAAGTCGCTGTACGCCTTTAATGCACCGTCTGTCTCATGTGCAAGAACTTTCTTTGCAAGAACTTTACCAAGCTGAACACCTTCCTGGTCGAAGCTGTTTAAATTCCATGCAAATCCCTGGAACATTACCTTGTTCTCGAAATGAGCTAAGATAGCTCCAAGTACTTCAGGTGTAAGTTTGTCACCAATGATGATACTTGATGGACGATTTCCCTCAAATTTCTTATTCTTGTTCTCATCATCCTTACCACAAGCAAATGCCATAATCTGAGCAACTACGTTAGCACATAACTTCTGCTGACTTGTTGATCCCTGAATATCTACATCCATACCTGCCTGATTATTCTTGAATCCAATGAACTGCATTGGAATAACATTTTTACCCTGGTGAAGAAGCTGATAGAATGAATGCTGTCCATTTGTTCCTGGCTCACCAAATATTACTGGTCCTGTTACATAATTAACTGGCTCCCCAAATCTATTAACGCTCTTACCATTTGACTCCATATCACACTGCTGTAAATGTGCTGGGAAACGGCTTAATGCCTGTGAATATGGAAGAACAGCTGTTGCTTCATATCCTAAAATATTTCTCTCATATACTCCAATAAGTGCATCAAGCATTGCTGGGTTCTTAAGAATATCTTCGTTCTTAGAATTCTTATCTTCAGCTGCTGCACCATTTAAGAATCTAGCAAATACTTCTGGTCCGAATGCTAATGAAAGAATAGCACCACCAACTGCTGATGTTGATGAGAATCTACCACCAATGTAGTCATCCATAAAGAATGCTGCAAGATAATCACTAGACTTAGCAAGTGGTGATGTTTCTGATGTTACAGCAATCATATGCTTTGAAGCATCAAGACCAGCTTTCTTAAGTGCATCCTTAACAAATGATTCATTTGTAAGTGTCTCAAGTGTTGTACCAGACTTAGAAACAAGTACAAAAATTGAATGTTCAACATCAATTGAGTTGAGAACTAAAGCAGCATCATCTGGATCAACATTGCTGATGAACTTTGCTTCCATTTTGAATGTTCCGTTATTTTTAGCCCAGTTCTCAAGTGCAAGATACATAGCTCTTGGACCAAGGTCTGATCCACCGATACCAATCTGTACAGCTGTTGTAAATTTCTCTCCCTTTTCGTTAACAATTTCACCTGCGTGAACTTTATTAGCAAATTCAGCAATCTTAGTCTGCTGTGCAACATAGAATTCTCTCTTATTAACACCCTCTGCTACTACGTCATCGCCAAGCTGACCTCTTGTGAGCTGATGAAGAACAAGTCTCTTTTCACCTGTGTTAATAACCTCACCATTGTATAAAGCAGCAAACTTCTCTGTGAGCTGCGCTTCCTTAGCAAATTCAGCTAAAGCAGCAATTATCTCATCATCAACCTGCTTTGCAGCAAAGTTATAAGCAAGTCCATTTGACATAGGAACACTATACTTTGCAACTCTCTTAGCGCCATCTTCGCCGGCCATAACCTTTGTTAAATCAACCTTTGCAGCGCCTTCCATTTTCTTTACAGATGATAACTCATCAAAATTTGTCCATGAAACCATTATATTTATTTCCTTTCTATAATAAGTATCTTTTTATTTACAGCCACTCACGTGGCACGTAATTCTTTTTATTTAGCAAGAGTGTTAATCAAATCTACTATAAGCGTGACAGCATCTGTCTGAGATGAGGCTTTCATTGCCTTTATATATTTATCTCTTTCTGTATAAACATCCTGGATCATTTTATAAAGCTTCTCATCAGTAATTTCATGTTCATCAATTACCTCTGAAAATCCTTGTTTTTTAAACGATTCAGCATTCAGAACCTGATCTCCTCTTGATACATCAGCAGGAAGAGGGATTAACACATTAGGAATTGCCAATGCAGCAATCTCACATATTGCGTTTGCACCTGCCCTTGATATAAGAATATCTGACAATGCAAATAAATCCTTCAATTCATCTTTTATGTATTCAAACTGTACATAATTTGGTGTATTTAAAAGACTTTCATCAAGCTTTCCTTTACCACACAAATGTACAACATTAAAATCCTTAAGCAATTCAGGAAGAATATTTCGTACCGCCTTATTTACAGCTACTGCTCCAAGGCTTCCGCCCATAACCATAATAACTGGTTTATCATCTGTAAAGCCGCAGAATTTTTTTGCCTGCTCCTTATCTCCAGTAAACAGCTCTTTTCTTATAGGTGTTCCACTTAAAACTGCTTTGTCCTTTGGAAGCTTATCTACTGTCTCTGGGAAATTACAACATATCTTTGTTGCATATTTAAAACTAATTTTATTTGCAAGACCTGGTGTCATATCAGATTCATGTATTATTACTGGAATCCTCTTACGTCCCGCTGCAACTACAACAGGGACTGAAACAAACCCGCCTTTTGAAAATATCACATCTGGCTTTATCTCTTTCATGAGCTTTGAAGCCTGTGAAAAACCTTTAATTACTCTAAATGGATCAGTAAAGTTCTTAATATCGAAATATCTTCTGAGCTTTCCAGTTGCAATACCATGGTATTTAAGACCATAATCCGCAGCTAGCGACTTCTCGATTCCTTCGTATGATCCAATATATTCTATGTCATAGCCAGCTGCTTTAAGTGAATCAACCATGGCAAGGTTTGGAGTCACATGTCCAGCAGTTCCGCCACCTGTTAGTACTATCTTTTTCATAATTATTTAGTAAGCTTTCCAAGAATTTCTTTTTGTTCATCAGCTGATGGACTTGTTGGGTTCCATCCAATTTTCTGATTATCATCCTTGTATCTAGGAATAAGATGCATATGGAAATGGAACACAGTCTGCCCAGCTGTTTCTCCATTATTCTGAACTATATTGAATCCATCACACTGAAGCTTTTCCGTCATTTCCGTTGCAAGCTTCTTAGCGAGCTTAAAAGCCTTGCCTGCAACTTCTTCGTCAAGCTCATATATATTAGCATAATGGTCTTTAGGAAGTATAAGGCTGTGGCCTTTTGTGGCAGGTGATGCATCCATAATTACTGTAAATGTGTCATCTTCATATATCACATTAGTAGGAATGTCTCCATTTGCTAATTTGCAGAAAATACAATCATCTTTTTTCATCTATATATCCTCCAGTTCATCTCATTATACTTATGAGAATTATTGTCTACATTTTAAAAAATGAACATCTCATCCAATTTTCTAAGAAGGCCAAAGTTACCTTTAACCTGCATGTCTCCAGACATAAATGCCCTTTGGAAAGTTTCCTTACCTGTTATTATTTTATTCATAATATCGCTCGATAATTTACAATAAACATCAACAGATTCTACATTTCCATAATAACAATTGAGACTACCACCCTTAACATCTACTATGAGTGATTTCTTTCTTTCCTTCACATCGAATTTAAACACACCGTCAGTAGCACCAGCCTTTTCAAAATGATCTGTAAAATCCGATATATATATGAGGTTTTCATCGACAGACTTTGCCTCAAGCATATCTTTAAATCTAGAAGCAAGTTCTGAAATATCTTCCTTTTGCTGCTGTACGTAAGATTCATCTGATGCATACTTCGAAAGCTGCTCTGTCTCCTGAGGAGAAAGGGAAATAGTCATAGGGTTGTCTGCTATCTTAGTAATAGCTTTATTAGACGACGGAAGTGTAACCATCTTCTGACTTACTGTACGATAAATATTTTCAGCCTGTTTCTCGATCAGGTTGGAATAATCTTTGTTCATTTCAAATGACATCATGTCACTTACATATCCGCACATTCCATTAATAGAAACTCCGCCAAGAATCTCCCATGCCGTCTGAAGTGATGTTTTAGCCTCTCTCTCTCCTGATGCAGTAGACATTACTATAGGGCACATGTATGTACTCTGGATTTTTTCCTTATTACCATATAGCCAACACGCATCTAAAAACTGTGTAAGGTACCCACCAATTCCATACCACTCAACTGTAGCTGCAAGAATTACAGCATCACAATCATTTAGTGAAGCAGGTAAAGACACAATTGAGTTCTTAAGCTCATACAAATTGAAACGCTCAACGCTTACATTAAGCTCCTCAAGTACTGTTTGTATTTTATTGATAACAAATATTGTAGGGTCTCCAATGATTCCACGACCACCATAATATATATTTACTTTCATATTCCACCGCCTATTAACTAAAAATACAGTTCATTATATTTTACTATAATTACATAGACGATAACAAGTTTTTTAGCACCTTTCTGACAGCCTTTTGGCGTGATTTATATCCAAGATATTCAATACTGGAAAAAATATTATTATACTGAAAATCAAAAGCATCACAGACAATATTCTTATATCTTTTACAAAATATAAAAAAAGCTTTCTATAAAAAACAAACAATAATATGCAAAACAACATCAAAACCCCGTCAATTGTTATGCAAATGACCGAAAAAAGGGAAAGCCCCTGTGAATTCTCTCTTATGTTATTTTCCTTTAGTATATTCTGTTCCTGAATGTTCTCCGTATTAATCGTTTCGTGGTTGACTTTTTCAGGGTGTGCAATATTCAATATATCTTCTGTTAAAAGATTAATTAATTCATAATCCTTATTTAGTATTGCTGCA
>JAUNIR010000184.1 GCA_030523345.1 Lachnospiraceae bacterium | reverse complement strand
GTATGTCAGACTACATCTTGGAAATGAATCACATTACCAAGGCTTTCTCTGGGGTAAAGGCACTTGACGATGTAAATTTGAAAGTAAAGAAGGGTGAAATTCATGCCCTTTGTGGAGAAAATGGTGCAGGTAAATCTACACTTATGAATGTTCTCTCTGGCGTTTATCCTCATGGAACATATGACGGTGATGTAGTTTATAATGGTGAAACCTGCGCGTTTCATAATCTAAAAGACAGTGAAGGTAAAGGAATAGTTATTATTCACCAGGAGCTTGCATTAAGTCCACTTTTATCTGTAGCTGAGAACGTTTTCCTTGGAAACGAACAGCTTAAGGGAAAAGGTGTTATTGACTGGACTAAGACAAGACAGAGAGCAACAGAGATGCTCGCAAAAGTAGGTCTTGAAAATGAAGACGTAAATGTCCCAGTATCAAGTCTTGGTGTTGGTAAACAGCAGCTTATTGAAATTGCTAAGGCTATGGCTAAGAAGGTTGAACTTCTTATCTTAGATGAGCCTACAGCATCATTAAATGATGAAGAAAGTAAGAATCTTCTTGATATCATGTTAGAGCTCAAAGCACAGGGTATCACATGTATCATCATTTCACATAAGCTTAATGAAATTGAATATGTTGCAGATGCGGTAACAATCATTCGAGATGGTAAAACAATTGAGACTATCTATAAGGGAATCGATGAGTTCACAGAAGATCGAGTTATCAAAGGCATGGTTGGTCGTGAACTTACAAACAGATATCCTAAGAGAGAAGATGTTGAAATCGGAGATATAATCTTTGAAATCAAGGATTGGAATGTATATCATCCAGACGATGCTAACCGTCAGATGCTTAAGAATATTAATATCAAAGTTCGTGCAGGTGAAGTTGTTGGACTTGCAGGACTTATGGGAGCAGGACGTACAGAGCTTGCAATGTCAGTATTTGGACATAGCTATGGACAGAAGATTTCTGGTCAGGTACTTATGCATGGCAAGGAAGTAAATATGCCAACTGTTAAAGATGCTATCGATAACAAGCTCGCATATGTATCAGAAGATAGAAAAGGAAATGGACTTGTTCTTATTGGCGATATAAAAGAAAACATGGTTCTTGCAGCAAGACCTACATACTTCTCAAATAAGGGAGTAATCAATGGTAATGAAGAAATCCTTGCAGCACAGGAATACAAGGAAAAAATCAATGTAAAAGCTACATCTATAGAGCAGGTAGTAGGATCACTTTCAGGTGGTAACCAGCAGAAGGTTGTACTTGCAAAGTGGATGCTTACACAGCCAGACGTACTTATTCTCGATGAACCTACACGTGGTATCGATGTAGGTGCAAAATATGAAATTTACTGTGTAATCAACGATCTTGCAAAAGCAGGAAAAGCCGTTATTGTAATTTCATCAGAAATGCCTGAAATTATGGGTACATGTGATAGAGCATATGTTATTAACGAAGGTGAAATCGCAGGAGAGCTTACAGGCGAAGAAATTACTCAGGAACGTATTATGCAGCACATTATGGCTCATAACAGAAAAGGAGAGAATTAATCATGGAAAAGAAAAAAGTAGTAAATCTTGACATGAAGCAGTACGGTATGTTCCTTGCTCTTGTCGCTATTTATTTAATATTCGCAGTTCTTACAGGTGGTGCTAATACATCACCAGCAAACATTAACAACCTTGTAATGCAGAATGGTTACGTAGTAATCCTTGCAGTTGGTATGCTTCTTTGTGTATTAACTGGTAACATCGATCTTGGTGTTGGTTCTGTAGTAGCTGTTACAGGTGCAGCAGCAGGTATCATCTTAGTAGACTACAAGATGAACATGTGGGTAGCTATTTTAGTAGCACTTCTTATTGGTTTATTAACAGGTATTTTCGCAGGTGCATTTATCGCATACTTAGGAATTCCTCCTTTCGTTGTAACACTTGCAACAATGCTTATGGGACGTGGTCTTACATATACACTTCTTCAGGCACAGACAAAGGGACCTCTTCCAGATAACTTCGTATTTGTAGGTGCTGGATTCCTTCCAACAATGAAGGTTGGTGGAATTGATATGGTAAGTATCATTGTTGCTATTATCGCAACAGTTGCAGTAATTCTTACAGAGCTTAAATCAATTAAGACAAAGAAGAAATATGGATTTGCTCTTAATCCTACATGGCAGATCGTATTAAAGAATGCTATTCTTTTATTCATCATCTGGTTCTTCTTATACAAGCTTGCTTGCTGGAACGGACTTCCATTCGTACTTCTTCTTATGGCAGTTCTTGTGGCTATTTACGCTTTCGTAACAAGTCAGACAGTTGCAGGTCGTCAGATCTACGCTCTTGGTGGTAACAGAAAGGCTGCTCAGCTTTCTGGTATTGATACAAATAAAGTATTCTTCTGGGTATACGTAAACATGGGTGTTCTTTCAGCTTTAGCTGGTATCGTACTTGCAGCAAGAAACGCTGCAGCTACACCTAAGGCTGGTGACGGTTTCGAAATGGATGCTATCGCATCATGTTATATCGGTGGTGCTGCCGTAGCCGGTGGTGCAGGAACAATCATGGGAGCAGTTGTTGGTGCTTTCGTAATGGGTATCCTTAACAATGGTATGTCACTTTGCGGACTTACAACAGATATTCAGAAAATCGTTA
>JAUNIR010000183.1 GCA_030523345.1 Lachnospiraceae bacterium | reverse complement strand
GAGCGATTATATAATAACAATGTTAATTGTAAAAAGGACATTGCTTTGATATATTTTGGACATAAGATAACCTATGAAGAGTTATTTGAAAATATAGAATTGTGTAAGTCTGCATTGCTAGCAAATGGCGTTAAGGCTGGTGATAGGGTTGCCTTGCTTATGTCTGCTACACCTGAATTGTTGTATGCAATTTTTGCACTTTGTAGAATCGGTGCAGTTGCAAATTTGATAAGTCCTTTATTTACTGAAGAACAAATTATTGACAGAACTAATGAAACAGAAGCAGATATTATGTTTGTTCTGGACCAATTATTTGGAAAAGTGTCTAGTGTAATGGACAAATTGTGTATTAAAAAATATGTAATAATTGATGTAGCTAATGGCATGTCGGGTATTACGAAGTTTATTGCATCAAAGAAAATGGATAAACATATACCATATACTGAAACAATTACGGGGTGGAATGAATTTCTCAAAGTCGAGTTGGCGAAGAGTAATGATTTTACTTATCAACCTGATTATCCGTTAATAATGGTATATTCTTCTGGATCTACAGGGGCTTCAAAAGGTATTGTGCTTACAAATGATGGCATGAATGCGACAATTTCGCACTATGTTGACACAAAATTCCCGTTTAAAAGAGGCGATACTTTTTTACAAATGATACCGACATGGTTTTCAACAGGTATTGTTTTATCTGTTATGATGCCAATTTGTTTAGGAATTACTGTTATTTTAGAACCTGTATTTAGTGGAGAATCATTTTCAAAAGATATAAAGAAATATAAACCTAATATGACATTAGGGGCGACGAGTTTATGGTTACATGTTCTTTCGGATGCTAAGATGAAAAACGTAGATTTATCTAGATTTACTTATCCTATTACTGGTGGAGAGCAAGTTCTTCCAGAAACAGAAGATGCAATAAATAAGTTTTTGAAGGAGCATGGGTGCAATACACCTTTAATTAAAGGGTACGGAATGTGCGAATTGGGAAGTACGGTATCGACTTCGTCACCAACGCATTCAAAGCCGTCAAGTATTGGTTATCCAATTAGCCATGTTATTGTTAGTGCATTTAATGATGAACATGAAGAAATGAAGTACAATGAGCGAGGCGAGATTCGAGTGGTTTCACCCGCACATATGAAAGAATATTTTAAGAATAAGAAAAGTACAGATGAATTTTTCTATACTGATAAAAATGGTTTGGTATGGGGAAGAACGGGTGATGTTGGATATGTTGATGAAGATGGAGATGTGTACATATTAGGAAGAACAACGGACTCATTTATCGCAAAATCAGGAAACACTATTTATAATTTTGATATCGAAGCTGTTATTAGAGAAGATGATTGTGTTAAGGACTGTGAGGTTGTAGGCGTTTCAAAAGAATCATATGAAATTCCAATAGCTCACATTATTAAGTCAATGGGCTGCACTCTTTCTAATGAGGAGCTTATTGATAAGATTCATAAAATGTGTAAGGAAAAATTATAAATTGATTTAGTACCTTGCGGATATAAGATAGTTGATAGTTTCCCTATGAAAAATAACGGAAAGCGAAATATGGAGGCTATCAAGCAAGATGTTGAAGGAATTATGTGGCGTTTGTAGTACAGTAGTTTGCATAAATAATAGTGATTGTTATTACACATAATTCTATAAAAAATTAACATACAACAGACCATGAAAGGTGGAATGCAAAATGATAAATCATATTGCAGCCACCTTTTTTATTTTCAGAAAGAGAGGTTATTATGGACGAAAAACAGAATATTGATACACCGAATGGGTTCAGCAAGAAAATAGGCCGAACCCATTTTTTAGTTAATTTTGCATTCAAGAAGAATGCAACAGAAAGCATCAAGGACAAGACAAAGAAGCTGATCAGAGCCGAAGCAACCGGTAAAAAGAGTTAAAACTTAGTAATTGTTTGCAATTTTACCATTTTATATCCTATAAACACTTGACCAAATGGTGAAGTAACAACAGAAACAACAACAACTACTGCTGATGAAGCAATGTCTTACATGGATGAAGAAGAAATGGATATTGAAGAAGTAAGTAATGTAGCAGCATATGAAAATGTCCCAGTAGCATTTACAAATGATATGGGATGGGATATTGCAGAGTTCTATTTAAAGATGTCAAATCAGGATGAATGGAGTGACAACTTCCTTTCAGAAGGTTAGTACATTGATCATGATACAACAGCTAACGGAATAACAGTTAACTATAATGAGGAACAGCATTTCTTGGATGTTCGTGTAGCAGATAGCAATGGTGATGGCGAAGAGTTCATAGAAATTGAACTTCCAGCTGAAAGTGCAGATCATATTGAAATCGTATTCGGATACGATGAAGTAAATGGTACATTCACAGCAACAGTAAATGCAGAATAAAAGGAAACTAAAAAGATAACGACAACATAGATAAATAGGTTACAAACTAAAAAAGAAAGTAGTTATCCTCTCCTTGACACGTTAGGATAACTACTTCTTAACAATTAAGGCGGAAACATCGAAAGATGTCTCCTATTGACTCATATTGTATCACATACAAGCTGGCTTATATACTTGTTACAGCAAAGAGCTTGTAAAAGAGCAGGGGTTTGAAATATAAAAACATTAGCTATATTATAAAAAAAACGATAGAATATATAAGA
>JAUNIR010000003.1 GCA_030523345.1 Lachnospiraceae bacterium | reverse complement strand
TTTCTCAAATACTATGCCCGCGGAAGCCGATTTCCCTGGCTAGTGGGCATTGTTTTTGCTTATTTTCTCAAATACTATGCCGCGGAAGCCATAACCTCTCCTTTTTAGCAATACTTTCTATTATTTCAAAGCATATACGAAACTTCGCTACTCTTCGTCTGCGTCATCTTCTTCGCTAACTACATCTGCAAGAGCTTCTACTTCTTCTGGAAATCTAACTCCCCATGCACCTCTTATCGAATCCATAAGCTTCATCATAAAGATAGTCTCTGAATGTGGCATTTCAGGACATTCTACTCTTCCTTCCATGATAGCGTCCATTGCAGAAATAACTTCATATTCATAACCTGTAATTTGTGTAGGTGCAACTATTTCCTGTACAACTCTTCTCTCCAAATTGTATACCTTAACTGACTCAGGATTATTGATATTTTCAACCTCAATATATCCGTTCGTACCGTTGATTATTCCTCGGCGATCAGTCTGTGCCAACATTGTCGCATATATTGTTGCCATTTTTCCGTCGGCGTACTTAAGCATAATTGTTTCCTGTGCATCAACACCTGTAGGATACTTTATGCATTCTGCGGATATACCCACAATATCATTTCCAAATACCATCGATGCAAAGTTAAGTGGATATACGCCTAAGTCAAGAAGAGCTCCACCACACAATTCTGGTTTACTCATTCTCTCTACATGCTCTGACGGATATCCAAGATTAGCAGATAATGATGTAGGCTTTCCTATAATTCCGCTTCTAATTATTGCATCAATAGTGGCACGCATTGGCATGTATCTTGTCCAAATAGCCTCTGTAAGCAATAGGCCCTTTGCCCTCGCCTCATTAATAACTTCTTCTGCTTGCTTAGCATTCGCTGTAAATGCTTTTTCACAAAGTACATGCTTTCCATACTTAAGGCACATCTTTATATGCTCATAGTGATGTGAATGTGGAGTTGCAATATATACTAGATGCACATCTGGGTCATGAAGCATGTCAATATATGAACCATACGCAACCTGGAATCCATATTTATCAGCAAAAGCCTGCGCACGTTTTTTATCTCTCGAAGCCACAGCATAACATGTAACGTTTTTCAGTGGCTGAAGTGTTGTCGCCATTGTTCCAGCAATATTTCCCGCTCCTAGAATTGCTATGTTCATTTCTGTTCTCCTATTATAATTATAAATTGGTCGACATAAAATTAATTATGTCGACCGCCATCATCCATCAACTAAAAATATATGCAACATTATTATTGCTAATCAGCCTAATATATATGTAACGCTATCATTACATATCAACTTAAACCTATCCAACACCATTATCATCTAACAGTTTGATTTCTCTACTCTACTGTCGCCTTTTGTCAAGCAAATCAGCGAACCACTCCACTCACTAACCTTCCTTATAAACGACATTATCCTCAACCTTTATATCAGTCATGTCGTTTACAAATCTTGCAAACTTCGAATAGCCATAATCTCTTATGTTAAAGTCAGGATATTTTTTCTCTATAGACTGCTTAAGCGTAGGAAGCGGCATCTTGCCCTTTTTCTTATCAAGAATTTCTCTAACCAAACTTTCCACGCTATCTCTTGATAATTCACCGCTTGTTAGAGATGCTACCACCGAAGTTCCATCAAATGAAATACTAATTCCATTAAGGCTTTCAAGGAACTTCGAAAGTTTTGAATAACCATAGTTTCTTACATCAAAGTCTGCGTGACGGTTAGATAATTTGCTACCAATTTCACCAACAGTCGTTTCGCGTTCCATTGCGTTATTATCAGTAATTATTTTTCTAACAGACTCTTCTATATCCTGGCGTGACAAAGTATCATCATCCTCGTCCTCTTCGCCATCAGCCATAAGAACTTCTAAATACTTGAATACAGAGCATGCTGTTCTGAAAGCTTCGACAGTTTTCTTTTCGCCCATTCCAATGACTAGCATCCCCGCCTCACGGAGCCTTCCTGCAAGTCTTGTAAAATCACTATCGCTTGAAAGAATGCAAAATCCGTCAACTTTACCCGAATAAAGAATGTCCATCGCATCAATAATCATTGCAGAATCTGTTGAATTCTTTCCTTGAGTGTAGCTGTACTGCTGAATTGGAGTAATAGCATATTTTAAAAATATTTCCTTCCAACCACCAAGTCGTGAGCTTGTCCAGTCACCATATGCTCTTTTATATGTTGTAATGCCGTAGTTACTGATTTCATCGAATATACATTTCATATACTTTGTAGAAATGTTCTCCGAGTCTATCAAAACTGCTAATCTTAAGTCTTTATTATCCATGTTTCAATATTTTGGATTTGATTTCTCTTTCAAACAACTAGCACTAAAAGCACATCCAATCATCTAACACCTGCGTATTAGCGTCTCTTCGCCATACTATTAGTGCTTTGGAACTAACTTTTCTTTTCCACCCATGTATGGTCTTAAAACCTCAGGAATATTGACTGATCCATCTGCATTAAGATTGTTCTCAAGGAATGCAATAAGCATACGTGGTGGAGCAACAACTGTATTGTTAAGTGTATGAGCAAAATACTTGCCATCCTTACCATTGACTCTGATTTTAAGTCTTCTTGCCTGAGCATCTCCGAGGTTAGAACATGAACCCACTTCAAAATATTTCTTCTGACGAGGCGACCATGCTTCTACGTCAAATGACTTAACCTTAAGGTCAGCAAGATCTCCTGAACAACACTCAAGTGTACGTACAGGGATGTCCATTGAACGGAAAAGATCTACTGTATTCTGCCATAATTTGTCGAACCACATTGGTGACTCTTCTGGCTTACAAACAACAATCATTTCCTGCTTTTCAAACTGGTGAATTCTATATACTCCACGCTCTTCAATACCATGTGCTCCTTTTTCTTTTCTGAAACATGGTGAATATGAAGTAAGCGTCTGTGGAAGTGATTCTTCTGGAACAATCTGATCAATAAACTTACCAATCATTGAATGCTCTGATGTTCCAATAAGGTAAAGGTCTTCACCTTCAATCTTGTACATCATTGCATCCATTTCAGCGAAGCTCATAACGCCTGTAACTACATTAGAACGAATCATGAAAGGTGGAATGCAATATGTGAATCCTCTGTCAATCATAAAATCCCTTGCATATGAAATAACTGCTGAATGAAGTCTTGCGATATCACCCATTAAGTAGTAGAATCCGTTACCAGCAACACGTCCTGCTGCATCTATATCAATACCGTCAAATCTTTCCATTATCTCTGTATGATATGGTACTTCAAAATCTGGAACTACAGGCTCACCATACTTTGTAACTTCGACATTCTCAGAATCATCCTTACCAATAGGTACTGATGGATCAATGATGTTAGGAAGTACCATCATAATCTTTGTTACCTTTTCAGCAAGCTCTGACTCTAATGCTTCAAGCTCTGAAAGTCTTGCTGCGTTAGCTGCAACCTGCTTTTTAACCTCTTCAGCTTCTTCCTTTTTGCCCTGAGCCATTAAAGCACCAATTTGCTTAGAAATCTGATTTTTCTTAGCCTTGAGATCATCAGCTTCCTGCTGAGCTGCTCTTCTCTTTGCATCAAGATCGATAACTTCGTCAACCATAGGAAGCTTATCGTCCTGGAATTTGTTTTTAATGTTCTGCTTTACAATGTCAGGATTTTCTCTGACAAATTTCATGTCTAACATATCTATGTCTCCTTAAAAAAATATTCTATATAAAGCTTTAAAAAAGTTATTACTTTTTTGAAACTAATGGTTCCCTATTCATAATTCTTCTATATTTCAGAAGATAATCACTTATATTATTTCCATTCAAAATATTAATCGCTTCCACTTCTGTAAGACCATATTTTGCCTGCAGTTCTTTACGCAATTCTCTGTGACGTCTTATGTCCTGTGGATCAAAATCGTTAATTTCTTTTGCGGCTTCTCGATATCTGTCACAAACTTCCTGCGTAAGCCAGTCACAGTTACCATGTTGCGCATTTTCCTCATCAATACGCTGCTGAGCTCTGTCAACCTTATCACTTGCCATTTCCTATACCCCCAGAACAAATATTATACCACTCCTGAATGATTATTTCACTTACTTATGACTATCATTTCGGTAATTCTTACACTAAATGTCAATTTAACTAAGCGATTTTATCACTCTCTTCCTGAAGCCATTTAAGTGCTTCTTCATAGCCCTCTTCACTGAACTCAAATTCTCTAATCTGCTTTTCTTCGTCAGGCGTATTCTTAGAGTTTTTTTCTCCACTCCAGCATGTCACATTAAAGACCTTAACTTTTACAGGTTCTACATCTTTCATGCCTTCGCTGATATCTTCCCTACTTCCCTCAAAAAGTTCAGGAACTTCTGGGTATATTTCTTTGACTACCATCTGGATAATATATTTAAATCTGTTTCCTTTATCAGATCCAGAAAACGGCTTTTTATATGTAAAATGATTAAGACTCATTAATTTTTCAATCATATGCTTCCCCCTAATGCCTATATGTTATGTCAACCATATTTATACTCAACCACTTATTACATTAAAACTTTTACAGCACGCTCAGTCTATTACTTACAATCCAATAATTGATACCACAAATCCAAACACAACTGAGAATCCATAAAGAAGTCCAAGTATTCTTAGATTCTCCTTCTGATGATTATTGACTCTAAAAAGCACAAGTAGCCCAACCCCAGCGCCGGCTAACAGACCACTTATTAGAGCAGAAAAACTAATTGCCCCTTCAATGAAAAGTGTTGTAAGCGCAACTGATGCCGCACAATTTGGAATAAGTCCGACTACCGCCGCTATCATATTTTCAACAAAAGGAATGTCTGTAAATACTGATGGCAAAGCACCTTCTCCGGCAAATTCTAAAGTTACGTTCAAAACAAATGATACGATAAATATAAAAATGCCCGTCTTTAACGTATGTCTAATGGCAGGAATAAGTACATTGTGTCCGCCAGATTTGCACCCACATTGTTCGTCTGTACAGAGCTCGTCAACATCTACTTCTACTTCAATTTTTCTTGTTGGAAAAATAAATAAATCAATTATAAATCCACCCATCATCGCACACACGATTTTAACAGCAAGTATCTTTATAATTAATCCGATTGGTGCAGCCTCGGCAATCATAACAGGAAGCATTTCATCTGATGTTGACATGTATATTGCGATGAGAGTTCCCATGGAAATAATTCTTCCAGCATAAAATGTCGATCCTGCTGCAGAAAATCCACACTGTGGGAATACGCCAAGAATTGAACCCAAAATAGGCCCAAATGGGCCTGCCTTTTTGATGAGGTTTTGACTTCCCTCATGAGTATTATGTTCAATCCACTCCATTACTAAATACGTAATAAACAAGAATGGAAGCAGTTTTATAAAATCGAAAACTGTATCTAAAATTACATCTATCAACTAAATCACCATTTTATGTCAACCAACTTTAAAATAAGACAACACAACTTTTGCAACCTCAACACCTTCGGCAGTACGAATCATCACATCGTATATTGCTGTTGTTTTGCCATTCTTAACTTCCGTAGCTTCTGCCTCTATATATGAAGTCGAAGCTGCCGCATTGAGATAGCAAATGTTTGCATTAAGGGTCACCACTTTATCTCCATAACTCATAGCAGCTCTACCGCCAATTGTGTCAGCAAGGCCGAATATCAAACCGCCATGAACAGTACCCATAGGGTTATTGTGCTTCTGACTTAGAAGTATCCTACCCCTAGCGTAACCCTCTTTTATTTCTATGAGTTCGATGCCCATCTCCTTAATAAAGCCTGGTTCTTCCCTCATAATTCGATCAAATTCTTCGAATCTATTATCCATTTATGCTCTCCAACGCTCTTGCAAGCTGGTCAGGACATGAAGTTGGTCTCATACCACACTTAATACCTTTTAATCGAGCAATAACTTCTTCCACTTTCATACCTTCAACGAGTGCCCCAACGCCCTGTGTATTTCCGTTGCAGCCACCGATGAATTTTACATTCTTAACAATTCCATCCTCAACATCAAAATTAATTGCCTGAGAGCATGTTCCAGAAGTTTTGTATGTCATAATATTATCCTTTCCTTCGATATATACATGCTTATCTATATCGTTCTTTACGTCTTATTCATTTCATAAAACCACTTCATATTTTACCATGAAGAATAGATTTCCGTAATATAATAATTGCTAAAAAGTTTCGTCTTTAATGCTATCATATTTTTCAAGGAAATGGTGTCTCACTCCATTTTCCTTATAGGCAACAACAGTACTCAAATTAACGTTTTCAACACTTCTAAATATATTAGATTCAACAAATGGATTTACTTTCTTAAGTTCCGCGATAAGCTTCTTTATTTCCAAACGTTTCGAATTACTACTACCATCATCTCTGCAGCTCGAACATGTCTCTGTAAAATGACAGGCGCACTGTAGGAAATTCAGATCATTATAATCTCTCCAATGCTTAATATCCTCTTCTCTTATCAAATACAATGGCCTAATTAGTTCCATTCCCTCAAAATTTGTACTATGAAGTTTTGGCATCATAGTCTGAACCTGAGCCCCATACAGCATCCCCATAAGAATCGTTTCTATTACATCGTCATAATGGTGGCCTAGCGCAATTTTATTGCAACCTAGTTCCTTTGCTCTTTTATAAAGATGTCCTCTTCTCATTCTTGCACACAAATAACAAGGTGACTTTTCTATTGTATCCACTGCATCAAAAATATCCGATTCAAACACAGTAATATCAATATCCATTATCCTGGCATTTTGTTCGATAAGCTGACGGTTTTCCTTGCTGTATCCAGGATCCATTACGAGGAATGTCAGGTCAAAGTGAAACTTGTTGTGTCTTTTCAACTCTTGAAAAAGCTTCGCCATAAGCATTGAGTCTTTTCCACCTGAGATGCACACTGCAATATGATCATTTTCTTTAACGAGTTCATATTCGTTTATAGCCTTTGCAAATTTTGAAAAAAGCTCCTTATGAAACTTCTTTCTTATACTAAGCTCAATCTGCTCAGCCTTTTCCTTCTCGTTTTCTATATCTTCCTGCATCTTTATAGCAAGGTATCTGTAGTATCCCCCCTGAAGTGAGTATGCATCATATCCACTTTCCTTAAGACTCTCAGCAAGCTCAATACTTACAACTCCCCTGGCACAATAGATAATAATTTTTTTATCCTTTGGTAATTCCTCTTTTCTCTGTTCTAGATTAATAGCCGAAATGCACACTGCTGACGGTATTGTCCCATAAGAAACTGAACCTTCATCCCTTACATCAACAAAAAGGTAAGACTTATCATCCCATTCTTTAATTCTTTCATACGTAATTTCAATATTATCCATTTATCTAGTCTCTTTTTTATTTGAACTCTTTTCTCTTTGGGTTTCCAATATTATTCACAATCTTATACCCGGCTTTGCTCACTCTGTTTTCAATGCATCCAATGCATATTTCGGGATCGTCGTCCATACATATCTTATTATCATAAAGCTTATAATTCTTTCTATTCTGAGTGGGCGTCAGGTTAGGCATAATTACATTTGCACCTGACATAAGTCCCATTTCTCTTCCCTCGGGATGAATAGAACCAAGTGCTGTAGTTGCAGGAATAAGAGCATATGGAAAAATAAGTCTTAAAATTGCAATCATCCTTAGTGTAAGCTCAAGTCCGTCATTTGCAAATTTTTCGAAGGGTGTATTAGCTGCCGGTATAAACGGACCTATGCCAATCATGTCCGGATCAAGGTCCTGTAAAAATCTTATATCCTTAATCAAATCATCTGTCGTTTGATAAGGTGATCCTACCATAAACCCAGATCCTACCTGATACCCTATTTCCTTCAAATCGTATAAGCATCGTTTTCTGTTATCAAGACTCATGTAATCAGGGTGAAGTTTCCTGTAATGACTGTCCGAAGCTGTCTCATGTCTCAACAAGTATCTATTTGCCCCAGCTTCGAAATATGCTTTATAGCTTTCCCTACTCTTTTCTCCAATGGATAAGGTAATAGCACAATCAGGATAGCGATTTCTGATTTTCGAAACTATCTCACACATTTTACTGTCTGTATAAAATGAATCTTCACCACCCTGAAGTACAAATGTACGAAAACCTAGTTCATACCCTCTTTGACAAGTTGACATAATTTCATCGTCTGTCATGCGATATCTTTTAACACAACTATTACTTCGCCTTATTCCACAGTAAAAACAGTCGTTTTTGCAATAGTTGGTCATTTCGATTAGACCTCGAATATATACATCTTCACCATATATTTCGCGTCGTTTTGAATCTGCCATTTTAAATAATGATGTTTGTTCTAGTTTACATAACTCAACGCTTTTTTCTACATGTAGTTTACATAAGTCATTTTTTTCATCGTCAGCTATAAGTTTACATAATTCATCATCATCTAAATTTCCGCTGTTATAAAGTTTATCAACCAATCCTTGTATAGTCATATCTTTACTTAAGCACTTCATTCATGCTTCCAGTTCTATATCCTATAAGATCCAAAGAAATATATGTGAAACCATATTCCTTAAAGCTTTTTATAATTGTATTTCTAATTTCCTCTGATATTAATTTTTCAAAATCTTCAGGCATTACTTCAATTCTTGCCATTGTGCCATGGATTCTTACTCTCATCTGCTTAAATCCTAAATCAAGAAGTAATCCTTCAGCCTTGTCGACCATCAGCAGCTTATCTTTTGTAATAGTCTCTCCATAAGCAAATCTTGTAGATAGGCAGGCCAAGGATGGCTTTCCCCAGGTAGGTATATTCAAGTGTTTTGATAATACACGGATATCGTCTTTAGTAAATCCAATCTTTCTAAGAGGGCTCTTTATGCCAAGCTCTTTTATAGCCTGAAGGCCTGGTCTATAGTCTCCTTCATCATCAAGGTTTGATCCCTCTACCAGTTCACTTAAGTTATTAGCTTTCGTAATATCAAGCATTCTTCTGAACAATTCTTTTTTGCATAGGTAACATCTATTTTTAGGATTCTCAACAAAACCTTCTATTTTAAGTTCATCTACTTCACAAATTTCCTGGCGGATACCATGATCTTTGCAAAATTCTATAGATTCATTAAGCTCTCTTTTGGGAAAGGACACAGGACTTGCTGTTATTGCAATCGCCTTATCATCAAGAGCCTCTTTTGCCGCAAATAATAGAAAAGTTGAATCTACTCCACTAGAAAAAGCAACCGCCACGCTTCCGATAGATTCAAAATACGAAATCAGCTGATCATATTTTTCAAGTTGTTCTTTTGTCGGATTAATGTGCACTTCCATCGCCTTCCCCTAATTATGTAAACCACAGATATCTTTTACTACTTCGCTCGCTATAATGAGTCCCACAACTGATGGTACAAAAGCATTGCTCCCAGGTGTAGAACGTCTTCCTGGACTCATACTCTTCAAAGAATCCACACCGCAGGAACCATCCACATCATCAAAATCCGTCCTCGGCACCATTGGCTTTTCCTTAGAGTAAACAACCTTAAGTTTCTTTACCCCTCTCTTTTTAAGTTCATATCTCATAACTTTTGCAAGAGGGCATACCGAAGTCTTATATATATCTGTGACCTCAAACATCGTCGGATTAATTTTGTTTCCCGCACCCATACTGCTTATAATTGGCACATCTGCTTCCTTTGCCTGCATTACAAGCTGTATCTTTCCAGTCACCGTATCTATGGCATCAACCACATAATCATAGTTTTTAAAGTCAAATTGGTCTTTCGTGTCTGGCATATAAAAAGTGTTATATGTGTTGACAATAGCCTCTGGATTTATGTCAAGAATTCTTTCCTTAAATGCATCAACCTTATTCATCCCAACAGTCTTGTGAGTAGCTATAATCTGCCTGTTGATGTTAGAAATACACACCTGATCATTATCAATAAGGTCAAGCGTTCCTACCCCACTCCTAGCAAGGGCTTCCACAACATAGCCACCAACTCCGCCTACCCCAAAAACAGCCACACGGGAATCCTTTAATTTGACTATGTTATCTTTTCCAATAATCAATTCTGTTCTTTCAAATTGCTCTGACATTTTTCCCTCAAATTTTCTTAACCATTATTTATATCTTACCATCATTTACTCTTATTCTTATATAAAAAATATGAATAACAGACTGGCCCTAAAGTCATAACTATTAGCACTGGTATTAATACAAATCCTTTAACCTTTATAAACGCTGCCGCCATCAATACAATTCCACTTATAACCCACAAAAATCCAGCAAGCCTATGCGTCTTATTCCAATTGTCTTCATCTGACAAAGTCCATGGAATCTTAATTCCTACTATGTATGACTGCTTCATTTTTGGCAGATAGTTGCCAATAACTATGAATATAAAACCGACAAAAAGTGGTGCAAAAAATCCTACATTGCCATCATATCCAAGCCCTGTTACTAATGTTATCGATGAACAGAAAATGCATACAGCTGGTATTATCCACAAAATAACTGCTTTTACCTTATTTCCCATCACATCGTACTTTGGATCTACTTTCAACATGGCTCGACTGAACACCAAGTACGTCTACCACTTTATCTGTTATAGGGAACTGGTCCACTACAACCTTATAACGATAACCCTTTAAGGTGGGTTCACCTTTTAACGATTGTGTCATTTGCGCCATAATTAAATAATGCCCTTCTAATTAAAGGTTTAATGTCCCCTCTACTACACTACGCTGAATCCTGATTGTTTTCTTGATTTCATCTGAAATGTTCCAATCTTCGATCATCTGTAACAATTCACGATTGGCCTCATCAGAAACCCACGGACTCAATATAATTCTCATATTCATAAACAATTCGTCTTTGAATCTAAGATCTAAATAATCCCATTCTGAAAACTCAGGGCTAGACAAAGAAAGCATAATCCTTGTTTCACATTCATAACTCCAAGGATCTGATTTCTGTCTTCCTAAACATGAAATGTTAAACTGTTGAATTTGTAAACTACCATCTGCGTAACTCAATCCCGATGATGGCTTAAATTCTACGGTTCCTACCCCTGAATAATCTGAAGTAAAAACTTCATCATCTGCTTTAAGATAATCTACATCAAAAATACTGATTGATTTTACTGCGCTTCTTGTGTCAAAATCTGTGTTAATCTCCGGCAATCCCAAGCCAGCTCCTACAAGTCCATTTTGATTTATTGTACGATTATATTCTTCAGAACTAAAGAATACCTTGCAATCATCCCTGAGTAGATAATCTAAATAGAATAGCTCATCAAACTTGTTAGCAAAGTTGTCAAATACCAACTGAATTTTTCTTGTCTTATCTGCCCCACCATAATAAGCCCAAAAGGGTATACATTCACTTTCCATATGTGTAAAGCATGTGATGAATCTGCTCCCAGCAAACTGCTCCACACCTTTTCTCACTTTTTCCATACGATCATTCAATTTTGCATTATTTAGGCTCGAACTGCGGATAGTTCTCTTATCAAAAATAAACTTTAGCGTACCCAAATCAGTTGTATATCCCAGTTGCCTATATTCTCTTACCTTTTCTGATATGTTAATATTTACACCAGAAACATTGTTTACGTCCAATGTATCATCGACTATTACAAATGGTGCTTCACTGGTAAAAGGAATTCCAAATAATCTACCCGAATATCTTTTCTCCTCTGCCAAATATAATACCTCCTCTATATTATTCCTTCTCTTTTATATACTTTCCACTCTTAATTCTCTGGTCATCCGGCTTTTCTGCATCCGCTGGGATAGCCCAATATGATCCTATCTTTGTTGCTCCAGGGATTCGTTCTTCAGAACACAGCACTTGTATTCTTCTGACGGATATCCCCCACTTATCAGATGTTTGTTTAATTGATAAATATTCCATGTTAGACCTCCAAAGAAACCGAAAGTGAAACTAATCTACACTTAAATATTATATTCCAAACCACGAACAAAATCAATCTAAAGTGTCTCCACTCCCGGATGCCCATACAGCTTCATTCCCCCTTAGATATTGATACAATTCAACAACGAACACAGGGTGTTCAAAATAAAGAAATAAGGGGTGTCCACTTTTGAACACCCCATGAAAAATATATAACAACTTAATTGGATTTCTTACCCCAGTTACTGTAAATATCTAATTCTTTAAGATATCTAAGGTATGTATCCATACGTCCGTCTTTTAACGCATCATTTACCATTTCCTTCATAGCTGGCATAAAATCTTCTTTTGCATATATGTTTCTTTCATTTGCCTCTTTTACTCTCGCATTAAATACCATTGTTGCAAATGCTCCTGCAGGTCCCTCTATCTTACCTTCAGTTTTGAGATGAGCTGATAACGCCAGCATTTCAACATAAGATGCATCACTTGGATTAACATCGTTAATATTAATTTTCATCTCGTTTTCGCTACCATCAGCATCAATAATCTTTGCAAGCATTACCGGATTACTCTTTGTTGAAGTTTCATCATAAAAAATGCCTATAGACTCACCTGTTTCTATTCTCACAGTTGATAACACAGAGTTAGCCTGCAACTTATACTCCTTATCCATGTTGAACTTTTTTTGTTCTCCGCTGACACGACTGGATGAATTGTTTCCAATGTTTGCTGCGTTAAAACTATAATTATTACCTACACCTGATATACTCATAAATCTAACCTCCATTTTTCTTATGGCTGTTCTATCAATCACAGCTACTCCGCTCTCCAGAAAGGTCCAAGCGGTATTTTTGAATTTAATTTATTTGTCTCCTAAACGAATCTTTCCTTCGCTATCAAAATGAAAGGCTTTTTCATTAATAATAAATGGTTTTGATGTATCAATTCCAAATGCCTGCAACCCCTTTTTAGCATATTCGCTATTATCCTGTGTTCGGCTACTATGAAACATATTCATAGGAATTTGACCATTTGCAACTTTAATCAATGAATTTAATGCCGATGCTATCAATGCCAGCAGCCCTAAGTTGAGCTTGTCCTGATCTCGTTGATAAATCAGAGGATTTCATCATCCCCATATTTTTCCCATTATTGTTATTACCGAACATGGCATCAAACAAATATCGATAATCTGTTACATTAATTCCCATCGAATTCAACCTCCCTGTATTCTTATTAAGTAATTCCGTTTACTTTATTTGTTTCTATGTACTCCGTTAAAATTCTTTACTGAACCATAAAATCATAAAGTCGCATAAAAAATCTAGAACTTATCCAACCAAAGAAGATTTTGCTTTTTCATCCATTATTTTGAATTGTTCTTCTAAATACTTTACGCATTCATCAAATGTCATAACGTCTGATGAACCTACCATTCCATAAAGCATGTTCTTTGCATTTGGACAATGATTTGCTAATGCCTCTCGTAAAGTAGGTCCATTCTTTTCTGCTGCTTTAACTCTGTCATCAATTTCCTTCATTATATCTTCTGCAGTTTTAACGGATGCAAAGCTACACGCACCTTTTACACCATTTCGTTCTATCGTAGATGAATTATTCATGATATCACGATTAAAATATACAGGCACTGAGGTATAATCTTTTATGCTTTGCTGCCACTTATCCATCGAAAGATAGCTGTCCCAGTTACCAGCTTTCTTATACTCATCAAGAACATCTTTCATTGCAGTGCTGTAATCAGCTTTGTCTAAGTATTTTGTTACAGCCGCCTCGTCATCTTCTTTTCCTTTTTCTACTATGCTATCAAACAAAGCATCTACTCTTGCTTTATCTGCCGGAGAAGTGTTTCCTGTTTCCAAATTAAGAACCATCATTTCAGAATAGTCACAATTCCTTGGATCAATAATCCAGGCATGAACTGTTCTCTCGAAGCTATCTCCCTCTGCTGTTCTCCCCTTTAATACATAAAGAGGATTATCCTCTGCATACACATCAGAACGATGTATTTCTATGCTCTCCCCAGTTTTAGGGTTCGAGAACGACATCAATGGTTCATTCACTTTACTTCCACTATTTACAGTTTCTAATGAATAATTAAACTTTTCCCCTAAGACACGTCTGCTATTAGTTCTTATTATGTCATTAGTTCCTATACCGTTACCAATTGCTCCAATTCCCATTTGTTTCTCCTTTCCGTAGCCAATCTATCAGTCATGGCCACACCGCTCTCCAGAAAGGTCCGAGCGGCTGCGTATTATGAATTAGTATTTTACAAATGAAATCCGTTTCAAAATATAGTCTCCTACTTATCCTATCGAAGCCATAATTGAATTTCTTAACGCTGTTATCAAAATTGGAACGATATAGTCAAAATTGGAAATTATAATGGAATCATCATTGAAATTGAAAACAATTCATTATCAAAATCAATTACATAACCACCATTGTACTTTTCTATTACTTCTTCAACATTCTTAAGACCTATACCATGTTCTTCCGGATGGTCTGTCTTAGAAGTTACTATCTTTCCATCCACCTGCGTTGGAAGTTCTGCAATGGAGTTCTTAACCGATAAAATAATCTGGTTATCCTCAATCACAAACTTCATCTTTACAACTTTCTCTTTCGCTTGCTCACAGGCTTCAATCGCATTATTCAAAAGGTTGGAAAGCAGCACAACCAGGTCATCATCACGAATTGTCAAACCAGACAAATCGTTTATCTTCATGACAAACAAAATGTCCTTGTCTCGCATCTCAACATACTTAGTATTCAAAATAGCATTTACTATAACATGGTTCGTATCAATGATAGGTCGTTCCTTCGGTTTCTTTTCTTTCAAAATATTTACGTACTCCCCTAGTTCCTTTATATTTCCCTGCTCAAGCATGCCCTTAATAGCATCCAGTTGATTATCAAATTCATGCGCTCTTTTTCTCTGCTTATCTAAGTAATCAGAAATAGAACGATAAAGCATTGTCTCATTTTTTACACGATTTAGGATTGCCTCACTTTCAAGAATATGTTTCTGCCTCTTTACAGACTGGATGAATAATCTAATAATAGCCACATTCATAAATACAGTGGAAAGACCTATCAGAACTATAAACAAATCCAAATGATACATATCTACCATACCGGATTCCTTTGCTGTAATAGAAATAATCAAAGACGAAACAAATGAAATTATAAATATTCCTACCCAGTCTCTTGTTTCCAAAAGTCTCATAATTTCTTTGAGTTTTCCTTTATTTTTCTTACCTACAACAAAAATTGCAATAAGAATCACAACCTCTACAAGAA
Organism: Lachnospiraceae bacterium; assembly: GCA_030523345.1. Taxonomy (GTDB): domain Bacteria; phylum Bacillota; class Clostridia; order Lachnospirales; family Lachnospiraceae; genus UBA2868. Next base: position 51,016 of record JAUNIR010000003.1, on the reverse strand, counting down.
CAATTTGCAGTCGTAAAAAATCATACTCCCATTGTTCTCTTACAGCGCTGAAGAGTTCCAGTTTCATAGAAACCATTGCAATTATGAATTCCAGCAAAATCAACAAATTGTAGTACATCATAGTTAGAGCTGATACCGCTGTATTTTTTGCATTTACCACAAACTTGGCGATAACAAAATATGACAAGACTGTCGTCACGAGTTTTATGTACAAGTAAGCATCTAAAACAAAGGCCCATAAAATGCAATTTGCAGTAGCCAATATTGTTACTAACACTTTATGTTTTTGAAACCATGGCCTCGTCTCGGCAAACACCTCAAGTAAACTTATATATGTCACAATCTGAACCAATGTCAAAATGGTACAAGATATTATTGGAAACATTAGAATTCTCCTCTCATACGGATATAGTAATCTTCTAAGTCTTTGTAATACTTCTTAGAAATACCCAAGCTAATACCTGCAATAAGCTCTGCTTTATACCTGCATACAGTTTTTAGGTATTCTCTATTAATTAGGTAACTTTGGTGGATACGCATAAAGCCTAAGTGTGCTAATTGTTCCTGAACATGATCCAAGCGATCATACATATAGTATTCCTGCATATCCCCGGAATTTTCTAACACATGAATCGTAACCCTGTGAACCTTACTCTCTGCATATACAATCTTTGATGGAGCAATCGATAAAATTCCACCCTGAACATCTAAATCTATCTTCTTCTCATCCTTTTGCATTTTCTCCAATGCACTGCTCAAACATTCATTTAATGCTTCTTTTATGTTTTCTGCGTTTTTGAGTAGATACCTGTGTGCATCAACTTTATAACCTTCAAGCGAATATTCTGGATAACCAGTAAGGAAAACAATACAAGCCTTCGAGCCATTTTCTCTTAACCACCTGGCAGCCTCGAGACCATCCATCTCTTCCATGCTAATATCTAGAAAAAGAATGTCATAATTTTCTCGAAAATTCTTTGTCAGCTCTATGCCAGATTGGAAAGTTATCAAGCTAAATCTCAGTTCTCTTTCCTTAAAGAAATCTTCAACTAGTTGCTTTGCTTTTTTCATATAAAATATGTCATCTTCACATATCGCAATTTTAACCATACAGCAACAACTCCTGCCACAATAAACTAGGGCATAGTAACCCTTATAATATTATCGGAACAATAGCTTTATAGTTCAACTCTATTGCAAAATTGGAACGAATATATCAATTTTGGAAATAAAAAACGCCCGGAAGTGGTATTCCACCCCGGACGAATATAGATACTTATTTAATTTGTATCAGCTTGAATAAGAGTTCCTGAAATTTTATTTGATTTAAAGAAACTATCCCAATATAGCCACTTGCTATAATCTAAATCACCAGAACCGCTGTCATATTTTGACTTTACATTTCCCCAATCTCTTGGATCAAATACGCTAGTCCAACTATTCTCATTATATTTGTCTTTAAATGAGATACTATTAGGGCTAATTGTCATAATTCCACTATTTGTTCGTTTCGCCATACCCCTAACTTCAAATGTTGCGTAGAACCATGCCTCCTGCTTGTTTTTCAACAACTGTGGGTATTGCTCCATATATTTATCAGCAAGAGCATCTAACTTTTGTTTTGCATTATCGTCTAAAATAAGTTGTCCCCCCTGACTTTCATACCCATTTGCTGTTATATAATATATTCCCGTATTTCCATCTTGGTGAACAGTAAAATTTTCGAGTTGTTTTTCCTCTAATTCATCAACACCTAATGACTCCTTGATAGCATTTTCCAATGTTGAATCAACAGCAACCATATTAAAGAAACCTGCACCCAAATCATTTATCAGAAACTTCTGACCAGTTTCTGCATCAACCTGGATACTATTCTCTCCAAGTTTCCACATAAATCCTTCTTTTGTTTCTTTATTTTCAATTCGCAAATATCCACCATCTCTGCCACTAATGGTATATTGATCTGTTTCAGTGCTTTTAATATCTCCTGGTATAATCCCTTTCGAATTATATGTAGCATAAGTGTATGCACCTATCTCAGAAGCAATATACTCATCCTTCTTACTTGATATTTTCTTTGAGAACACATCTCCAAATGACTTCTGAGTTGTATTCACATGTTTTGATGAATTAATCTGCTGACTTTGTAATATATCTGTTCTATTAATTTGCATATATTACCATCCCTTCCGCAGCCAATCTGTCAGTCATAGCTGCACCGCTCTCCAGAAAGGTCCGAGCGGCAATACAATTCTATAAGTTTAACTATATGAAATCCTTTTCAAGAATAGTTTTCTATTTATCTTATCGATATCTAATCCTTATTCCTTAACGCCCATATCAAAATTGGAACGAATATATCAATTCTGGAAACAAAAAACACGCCCAGAAGTGGTATCATGCCACCCCCGGACGCACATAATCAATTAGTTCTTCTTTTTTATCTATAAGCAATCATAGAAATAATCTGCTCATCATACAATTTTAATAATTAAATGTATTAGTTCCTACTTCCCCAACAACGGCATTTCCATTATCAAACGAAACTTCCAAAGTAGCCTCTGTATATTCATGCTTTAATTCACCAAGCTCTTTAGCATAATCCTCTGTTGGAATTTGTTCCTTTGACTCCTCTCGAATTTCAGAAAGATGCTTCTCTTCTTGTTTTTCCTGCCTTTCTGCCATCATCTCTGCACTAATGGCCATAGCATACATTTCTGGATTATACTCAGCCAAGAACTTTCTATCAGCTTCAGATACTTTTCCTCCAGAAGCAATCTTTGACATTACAGACATTGCTCTGGACATTCTTTTCGACTCTTCGCCCCACGCTTCTGCCTGTTGCCTTGCTACAATAGAATTATGTTGCATAGCATACTGCATTGTTGCCTTTTCACTAGCTTCAAAAGCCTTCTGACTAGTTTCCAAAATTTTCTTTTTTACTTCGTCAGATAATTGGATGTCCTGGCCATTAACAGTTATATATCCTCTTTCAACAGCTCTATGAGCCAACGCAATATTGTCAAAGTGAATCACATAACTATTTGGATTTTCTCCTTGAGTTATACCAAGTTTATCTTGTCCGGATGTCGCAGTCAGTTTATCTGCCTTTGATTGCATTTCATATCCATCTGATGAAATCTCCACAGTATCAGTATTTTTTGATGAAACATTCTTGGAGTTATCTTTATAAGCATTTAATGCCTTTTCTGTAGCAGACACAGTAGAAGCACTAGAAGCATAATTATGAGCATAATGTGCTATTGTATTCCCTATATTCATTTAAGCGCCTCCTGATCTTCATTACTTAGATTTCTATTTATACTATCGAAACCTGAATCTCATTACTTAATGCCCAAGTCAAAATTGGAACGGATATTTCAATTTTGGAAATAAAACACGCCCGGAAGTGGTATCATGCCACCTCGGACGCTTGGTTTATCTTGAAACCTCTATCTCATTGCCAGCCTTAAAAATAACAATGAACTTATCATCAAATATCTTTATGCTCTCAACATATCTTCTGACCATAATCTCGTCGTACTCTTCAAGCTCCTGGTCGGATCCTAATAGGAACTCCTGCATCTCCTTGATTCTTATTTTTACGCCCTCTGTCTGAGCTTTTTTAACAAGGATCTTCTGCTTCTTTTCCTGAAGAATATCAATCTCACTTGTGATAGCTGTGTAATCCTTGTTTGCATGGGCCAGCTTTACAAGTTCTTTCTGCTTTACCTTAAGAAGCTCGTTGATCTGCTCAAGCTCTCCGGAATCATCATCTGCAGATACTATTTTTAAATTCTCACTAAGTATCTCAAGCATCGATGCAGAACACTTAATTGCACTGTTGATGGCTTTTACCGTGGCCTGCTGCAGTTCTTCTTCCGGTACCGTTGGTGCATCACATGCCGCCGGTCCATTCTCAACTCTAGTACAGCAGCGCCAAACCGTACTACGCTTTCCTCGATTGTTCCAGGCGATTCTTCTGTAAATATCACCGCATCTGGAACATGTGCATATGCTTGAAAGCGCATACTTGCTGGAATAGATGCGTCGCTTTTTTCCATCCTCTCCGCTAAAAAGGTTCGCCCTTCGCACCAATTCTTCCTGCACCTGCGCATGAACATCTCTGGAGATAATTGCTTCCTGACTATCCTTCACATAATACTGCGGCGCTGTTCCATCATTCTTAATTCTGGTCTTTTCAATAAAGTCCGTAGTAATGGTTTTCTGCAAAAGCGCATCTCCGATATACTTTTCATTCTTTAGAATTCCAAGAATTGTGCTTTGATGCCACTTTTCCCTTTTACCGCCTGTCTTGATTTTGTCTCGTTCCAGGCCTTCACTGATATCCCTTAAGCTAGCGCCATTTAAAAACTCTAAGTAGATTCGCCTTACAATCTTGGCTTCTTCTTCATCCACAATCAGGTTCCCTTCTTCGTCTTTTGTATAACCAAGGAAATGATTATGATTGACCTGAACCTTTCCTTCCTGATATCTAAATTGCAAGCCAAGCTTAACGTTCTGGGATAAAGAGGCACTTTCCTGTTGCGCGAGGCTGGCCATTATGGTGAGAAGCAATTCTCCGCTGGCTTCCAGGGTATTGATGTTTTCCTTTTCAAAAACAATAGCAATATTCTTCTCTTTGAGCTGGCGCACATACTTAAGACAATCAATGGTATTTCTGGCAAATCGACTGATGGACTTTGTTATCACCATATCGATTTTGCCAGCCATACAATCATCAATCATATCATTGAAGGCTTCTCTTTTCTTTGTATTAGTTCCGGAAATACCATCATCTGCATAAATGCCTGCAAGCTCCCAGTCGGCATTTCTTTCTATATAATCGGTGTAATGCTGAACCTGGACTTCATAACTTCCTGCCTGCTCATCGCTGTCAGTACTAACTCGGCAGTACGCTGCGACTCTGAGTTTAGGCTTTTCTTCTTTTGTTATAATCCTGCTGCCAGCACGTCTTCTTGCCGGTATCAAGGTTACATTCTCATTCATCGAATTCCTCCTCAATTAGCCCGTAGGCATATTCTGCTTGTTTGTATGGATCATCAAACTTTGTGCTTACTTTCTTTAGGTGAAAATTGACCGGCTCTGGTTCCGGTTCCTTTATCTCATAAGGCCTGATGCGGTTCTGGCTTCTAGCATTGTTCTTTCTTCTCTCCTGGGCCTTATCAAATAACTCCTTATCGATAATTGCTGGGTAATAATCAGTCCCTGTATAAAGTTCCTTATTAAGTAACCTGCCAATTACCGAATGCGTCTTTTCAATTCCAACCTTAGTCGCTGCGGCTCTCATGGATCCGCACTCAACAAATTCCAAATAAAGCTGCCTTAGCTTCTCTGCGGCTGGTTCATCAATAACTGCTCTCGCATCCACTATCTTATAGCCATAAGGCGTATGTCCTGCCATGCTTACACCAACCTTTCCATTAACTTAAGTCCACACTTCAGATTGAAAACTATCTTCTCTCTTGAAAGGACCGTCATGTTATCTACATATTCAAGAAATAACTCATCCGAGTATTCAGTAATTTCCGTTGTTCTTATAAAGAACTTAAGTAGCTTTGATGCCTCGTCGGTATGTTCAAGATCTCCATTAACGCACATTGATAGGCCTTTTCTCTTGCGTTCAAGCTCTGCTGCTTCCTGCACCAGCTCATTTCTTTCTGAATGAAAAAGTGTCGGCTCAATATATCCGGAGCGCATGAGGCTCACCAGAACGTTTTGCTGCTCAGTGTTCTTCTCGATTTTTTCCTCAAGCTCGATAATCTGAAGCAATAAATCCTTATTGTTTACTCCCCTGAGTGCCTCTAAGAAAGGTCTTAAAATCTGTTCTCTACAGGCAGTTAGTTTTCGCATCATTCTTACAAAAGCGGTCTTGATTGCTTCGTCGGTAATGTAAAGCATTGAGCAGGCTTCTTTATCATCCAGGTGCAAATTGCAAGTCCAAGCAATATACTCTCCGCTTGGCTTGTAGTGACGTCTTCTCTTAAATGTACTACCGCAATCGCCACAGATAAGCTTTCCTGAAAAGGCATATCTCTGTAGGTATTTTCCATCCCCTGCGTCAATCCTTTTCTCTGCACCTCGCTGGCTCATCACATCTGCAACCTTGTCAAAAATCTCATGGCTAATAATTGCCTCGTGATGATTTTTGCAAAGGTACATGTTTTTCTCACCATAATTGGTATGCCTGTTAAAGTTCTCATCCGTGTATGACTTCTGGAAAATAACATCCCCGGTATACTTCTCATTCTTAAGAACTCCCTGCACCGTTGATGGGTGCCACTTGGTCCCTCTCTTTGGAGTAATGCCCTGGCTGTTAAGCCAATTTGCAATAATGTAAGAACCGGATCCTGAAATGGCCATATCAAATATCTTTCTTACAACCTCAGCTTCTTCAGGAACAATTACCATCTTGCCATCCACATTGTCATATCCGTATGGCGGGTAGCTTATAATAAATGTTCCTGCTTCAAAGCGGTGTTTTACAGACCACTTGCTGTTTTCAGAAATGGACCTTGATTCACTTTCTGCAATAGAACTCAAGATGGAAAGCATAAGCTCTGAGCTCATGTGCTCGGTGTCGATATTCTCCTTTTCAAAAAGGATGTAAATACCGTTCCTTGTGAGCCTTCGTACCATCTCAAGGCAGTCTGTGACATTTCTTGAAAATCGGCTGATGGACTTTGTAATAACCCTATCAATCTTTCCGTCATCACAGTCTTTCAAAAGTCTAAGCAAGCCATCTCTGTTTGCTAACTTCAAGCCGCTTATACCTTCATCGTAGTAGAGCCCAGCATATTCCCATTCAGGATTATCACCAATGAATCGGTCATAATGTTCCTTCTGAATTTCTAAACTTGAAAGCTGCTCTTCTGAGCTAGTAGAAACTCTGGCATATGCCGCAACTCTTATTTTCTTTACCTGGCTGAAGCTCTGTGTAGCTTCAATTTTTGTTATCTTTGCCACCGTTTCACCTCCTAGTTTGGTCGTACTATACATCACTCTAAAGCCACATATTATCAAGCTATTTAGGCCATTAAATCCGCATAAAACGGTGAGAATTTCTGGCGATTCAGCTCCGATAATTTGTGTAATTCGTCAATCGAAATCAGCCCCTTTTCATAGAGCTTCCTTGACATTTTTTCTGCCATCATATAATCAAAATCCTGCTGCATTGCTTCTGGTGTCATTGCCCTTGGAGCAGTCTCTACCATAGCCGGTGAATCATTTAATACCTGCATTAACGATCACCTCCAAAGCGGTCCTCCACATAGCAAAAATGGCTGCAAAACTTGCGGTTTTTATTACCATACACACTAAAAGGTTTCTGGCAATGAGGACATACAAATTCATAGTGTGCCTTCTTGTTCACCTGATCCTGGTGCTCATTCCACCATGCATTTCTGCACTTATTGGAACAGAAGCGCTTCTTTTTTCTTCCAGGATTCTGCGCTACTGGCTTTCCGCAGTATTCACAAGAAGTATCTGATTCCACTTCTGCTTCATACGCGAGTTTTCCTCCAAGCCCATGTCTCTTGCAGTAGGTCTTTATGCTATTAATAGAAAGGTCCATCAGCTTTGAAATATCTGTATAGCTCTTTCCCTGTTCTCGATAAACTGCTATCTGGTTCTTCTGTTTGTCAGTCATTGTCTCTACCTCCATAATCGTTCGAAGGTTCGCGACCTTCTCTTACCTTACAAAGTCGAGCTAGCAGTTCATTTTCCGGGCCTTTTGAAAATTTCTTTGATTTTCTTCAAATTCTTACAAATAAAAAAAGCGGACCCAGAAGGATTTCTCCCTCCAAGCCCGCAAAAATAGCTTTATTTTAAGAGTTCATTTACTCTCTTTTGAATTGTGCCATAATCATAACCTGCTGCAGTTAACTTTTCCTTTCGCTCCTGGCCATTACCCCAGTCACCTCGAATAACTTCTTTTGCAAGTTCGTCAACTGTTTTAGCAACTGTCTCCTTTTTTGCGACAGTTCCCTGTACCGTACAGTAAGTTGGATTTTCAAGCCAGATCCAGCCAGCACCACTCTTAAGTCGTCCCCAACCATCCTTGACTTCCATAATTGTAAATACGCCTCGACGGGTCTGCCCATTGACAGTTCCCTTCATAGAAGGCTCCGAACGATAATTCAAATCGTCAATAAGTACCTTAACAGTAAAAGGTGTTTCAGGGAAGGTCTTCACTGTATCAGGTGATTCAGGCTTTGGTGTATCTGCTGCCTGAGTATCATACTGAGTAAGGTTCCACTTCTCAATGATATTACAAAGCTTCTCCACATAAGTAAGCGAAGTAGCATATCCTCCGTCTTTGATGAGTTGAGCCACTGCCTTATAATCAGTCATTCCCTTAATACCCTTATAGCGAAGTGCTCTTCCATTCTTAGCTCCAAGAAGATATGCACTATGATCAGCAACAGAATCCTCAACGCAAGGATACTTTCTAAAATCAGCAGTAATGGTTTCATAAGTTCCGTCAGGGTGCTGTTCCTGCGTCTTTTTTGTATAGATGCTTGTACCATCCCAAGAAGAACCGCTCCAGCTATTACCAGAAAGTGACTTCTTCATTCCGAAACAGTTATTTGCATTCTGTGCAAGTTCGCTCTTACCATATCCACTTTCCAGAATGAACTGTGCTGCAGATACCGAAGCAAGAATACCACTCTTCTTCATATCTTCCCTACAAAGAGGTCCAATCTTAGCAACAGCCTGTGCTTCTGTAAGATTAGCAAACTCAGATGCCTGTGTTCCAGAAGTCTTAACACTTCCACCCATCTTAGCTTTCACCGCCTTACGGAATGTATCCATCGTGTAGCCCATACCAAGCTGACTCCACAAATGCTCTGGATCACCATGATTTGATGCGATACCTCTTGTATGACCTTCCTTATGGCTAATAACCACACCATCTGCTAAAGGATCCAGACCAAATTTATCACAAAGCATAGCAAAAAGCTCAACTGCTGCATGATAGGTTCTTTCTGCTACAGCCTTCGCTGTTGCCAAGTCAGAACACTTAAAAGTAGCTCCGCCAGTATAAGTGATACAAGCAGGCTCACACATCTCAACTCCGATATGCGTATTATTTCCGCTACCATTGATAGAGCTGCCACAATGCCAACCTCTATGATCCCAAGGAAGTGTCTGGTAAACAGTACCGTCATTTCCATCAATAAAACCATGAACACAAGCCCTCTCAAAAGTTGGACTATTCCATGAATTAATAAAAGCTGATGCCTTCGGCTGGGAGCACCCAACCGAATGTAACATCAGCCCTTTAACATCAATCTTTCTTCCAGCGGTATAGCACGGATTTTTTGTAAGAATGCTTTCAACAAGCTTCATTACTCATCACCTTCCTTTACTTCCGGGATACCTGCGATACTGGTAAGTAAAGATAAGATACCCGCAAGCGCCGATGCACTCGCGACCATTACCCAGTTCACATCACCCATTACTGCAGTAGTTCCAATTGTTGCAATAGCTGTCTGTGCGACAGTCTTAATTGCTCTAATACCTGCGGCTTTAAGCCAGTTCTTCCAATAGTTACTCATTGTCCTGTTCCTCCTTCTTTTTATTTGGCAGCAATAAAAGCTGCTCTCGTCTGCTGTCGAGAATACCGTTCTCGCCAAGGCTGTGATATGCCTTGTACTGATTCTCCCAATCCTCCATGTGTTCTTCTGAAATCCAGCCTGAGTCCATATAGAAATGGTACTGTTCTAAAAGCTGCGATCTCATCTGTGCCTGCTGCGCTTTCGCTAATGTCTTAAGTTGTCTGGTGTAATGAATACAGCTCTTGATACACCAGGCGGTCATAGCGAAAATGGATGGAATACCAAGTGCGCTAAGCCAGGTTAGAAATTCTCTAATGCTCTCATTCATGCTTCGTTCCTCCTTTGATTTTTTGCATAATAAAAGCACCTACCATTTACTGATAGATGCTTACTGCTCCTGGATTGTATATGTTATTTTCATAGTCTTGTCTGCGGTCTTTGTTACCGGTTCTGACAGATTATTAATTGTGCCGAGGTAATTCGCCACAATAAAGAATGGTCCCGTTGACCAGCTACCATAACTGCAATACATGTGCAATGGATGGTTAAGAACAGGTGTGTATGCCGGAGAATTATTAGCTGCATAAATACAATAATTCTCAGTCTTTAGCATTTCATCCGTTTCCGTATTTAGGATGTACAGATGTGGACTGTTGCTAAAATATTGATAATAGATTCTTCCGTCAATTGCAAAAACAGGAATGCAATCATTAGATGACATACCACTTCTCTTAATCTTTGTAATGTTAGCAGAGTTTCCTATTTCAACCTTATAGGTTTCATAAGGAGAATTGTACCCTCTTAAATAAATAAAACCATCGTAACAAAACGCAAATCTCATACCATTTGTATTGATATTCTCATTTGCCGTGTTTGTCATAGTCCACTGTGATATCGCATAATCTCTTAATCGAATCCTTGTTATCTGATATGTGCCATTTGGTGCTGTATAGTAATTCGCAGACGAGCAGATATACAAATAATTATTCTTGGTATCAAAGTTAAAAGAAATATAGTTTGTGGACAGGGAAATGCTTAGCTGGTCAAGCTCTGTTTCATCAATAAGTGCTTTCTGGCTGTATGGATTCTCGAAAATCGATACAGACTTAAGATACAACCTTCTTCTCACAATCGATATCGTGTTTGCACTTTTAATTTTGAAATAATAAGCCATATCATTATCGGTATCCAGCAAGAACAACAATTCTGTTGTACCAAGGGTATATCCAGAATATTGATCCCCTGTGCTCGCTCCTGTGCAGCTTGGATATACGTAATGGAGAGTACTTGAAAATGGAGTGATTACCATCGACTGACTCTGAAGAACAGCATCACTACTTCCGTAACTTGTATAACCACCCTGCTGATGGGTAAGTGCCACACATGAGATTGTTCCGTTTGCCTGCGAGGTAGAAAAGTCATACACAAACTTCATATATCTCTGCTTGGCGTTAAACTCACTCTCTGTCTGGTTATATCCACCACGCATTTTTCCAGTTGTGTTGTTCTGCGTATTATAAACAGCACATCCCACAAGGTTAGTATTTGCCGGAGCAAAGAGCTGATTTGCATCTTCTTCGATAGGATTATCAAACAAAAGCAAACCACCCAAAAACTTCTGGTAATACATATTGTTGTTATTATAAATAGAGTCCGCGTTCATCAAATGTCCAAGAGGTCTAAAAATCTCTGCCAGGGCATTTGTGACCATGTTCTCTTCTTCGATTGTTTCTTTCTCACCGGTATTCACATCGGTAAGTTCTATTGTCATTTTTCCCTTTAACATGAAATCCCTCCTTTAATTCTCATAGGTTATTTTGAATCGGGAAATTGTAGCATTATCGTGCAGTACAAAAAGCAAAAACAGCTTTTTATTTTCTGGCAGGCTATTCCAAAGCTCCACCACATCCGTATTAAGCCACTCATCCATAGATATCTCATCAGAGTACGTTTCCTCATTATCGAGTGAATACTTTACTCTTACGTCTCCGGAATACTGTGCAGTCATCATCATGATTCCAAGGATAGAAATATGGCTCATATCAATCTCACATTTAATTGTATGCGGATAAGGATAAGCCTTCACAACATCCTTAATCAGTTCTGTATCTCCACCAGCTCTCCAATAAAGAATCTGCGGATTATCAATTCCAACCATAATCTCACTTGCCGGAACCTCAAGAAAACCAAACTCATAAAAATCTGCTGCTGTTGGTACTTCTTCCATGAGTTCCTTTAGTACTCCATCTACGACAGTGCAATACATCCCATCTGCCTTAAGTAAAAAACCATATGAGAAATAATCGATACCTTTGTAATTATCATAGACAATATTCCAGGTCTTCCCTTCTTCATCAAGGTGATAGAAACTCACCATTGTACCACCGCCTGCTCCTGTTGGATCTGCCAAAGAAAGCATCGTTGTCTGGTTATTACAAACCATCTGTGAAGTACCGGTATTGCCACTTGTCGGTGTCTGAATAACATTAAGGAACATATCCTTGTTGGACATGATAAATAGCTCAAATATCAGTCTGTTGCTATCAACTCTCTGGCTATAAACGGTATAACCTTCAAACCTAATTTTTAAGAACTTCACACCATTACCGCATGTACCTTCTTGCCTCCAGATTGCAGTGGAACAACCATCTCTTTGCAAGATATAAAGCTGCGAAGTATTCACTCCAAATCCAATCCAGTGATTACTTGAAATATAAATAGTGCTTGCTGCAACACCATTAAAAATAAACTCCGGAAGTCCTGCGGTAGAATATGTTCCATCATCGTTATACCCATTGCTGATATAGCTCATTCCCTCTGTTGTATTCAAATAGTCATCAAGGACTGTTTTCTGAATACCAGTCTCAGAAACAAGTGTAATTGCAGTTGGCTCAATCGGCTCCTTTGGAACTGGGGCCTTTTCATCTTCCTCATTATCTTGCATATCATCTTCCACTTCCTCGGTCTCAGTATCAGAATCCGGCTCTGAAGTATTATCATCACTCTGGTCGTTTTCTCCATCCTCTGACTCTTCCTCTTCATCTCCAGACTCTACAATTCCTGCAACAAAAGTAAGACCCGTGCAGCAAATCGGTATCTCTGGCTCAAAAGGAAAAATGCCAGAGTAAATGAGCTCTGACATTTCTTCATCCGCAAATATGCTAAATTCACCCTCACCTCTAAATCGATAAATCTTTAGCGGCGTATCAAATTCTATGGAAGTTGGCGTTTCTGTCAGAGTAATTACTGTTGGATCCGCCCGCTTCCAGTTATATTCATCTTCTACGATTCGCATATGCTCACCTCCATGCTCTCCACTCTTTCAAATGGAGTTGTATCAATATCAAGCACCTGCAGCTTACCGTAGGCGATATCCTCTTCCGCAGATACATAGGTGTAATCACAAATCATGCGGTATGCATTTTCCTCATTAAGCTCGATAACCAAAGGATCATATTCACCTGGGAAATCTTTATCCATTGTAAATGTATGAATAACTTCAACACAGGTAACTCTCTCATTAAGAAGGTCATAACCAAACTGTAATGGTGCAATTTCGATTCTTCCAAATGACTGTGAGAACATTGGCTTTGCCTGCTTAGGAAGTATGGCACTAGCACTTGATACAAGTTTATGAACCTTAACTCCTGGATGATTAATCGCAATATCTGCAAAGGAATCTGTAACAGAAATACGACCATTCCAATCACCGATACCAGCAACAAGACCCTGACCACTAAGAGTAGCTCTTATTTGTGTTTCACCAATCTTTCCAAATCCATCCTCGACCTTTAACCACATAGTAAAAGTATTCTCACTATTTTCTTCCACAGAACTTAGCGGGAAGAATAAAGTAATAAGCTGCTTTCCTTCATGGCAGATTTGCGTTGGATGGAACTCCTCTATCTCATCCCCATTGATTTTGTACATAATCTCAATATACGGATGAGTTTTCTCTACAAAGGAAAAGTCCACCTTCTTTTCAGTTTCTTCTTCCTCCTCAGATTCATAGCTTGCTTTTCCAGATATCTTCTTTGTCATTTCATAAGCTTCAATGTCCACCAACACCTCTGCTAAAAACATAGCGCTGGTAGATTCCTTTGAAACAAAAGTAATATCCAAAACCTCGACAAACTTATCATAAATTACATAAGGCGCCACATTTACAAAGTCATATACAACAGTCTTATTTTCTTCCACCTGATTCAAAAGACCACTGATATTTTTATCATTCTTACTTTTAGCCTCTGCTAACTTTGGATTCTTACCTACGCACTTTAATGTATGCTTACCGTTGATGTTATAGGTAATACTGGTAATACAAGATATCTTTGTTGCATCAGCATGCCCTCCTGAAAACACCAAACAATCCATAGGATCCAGTGCCGGATTGCCAATCGTGTTACTGTCAAAAGGTACATACTCGACTTTTGACACTGCCTGCAAGATTGCATTAAGTAGTCTGGCTCTAGTCGTTTTCAGTCCAAACTGTAAAAGCGGATTGACCCCCAAATTCATGGTAAGCGCATCATCCGGGTCCAGCGCATAATACTCAGATTCTTCTGTGATTTTATTAGTGGAGGAAATTGCTGTATACCTAGTTACAAAGTCAGAATAAGAACTGTCATATCTATGCTTTGCTTCAACGGTTCTTACTGCAGTATTGTTATACGGAATAAGCTCCAGCTTTCCTTCACGATTAATCTGGCACACACATCCAAGCACCTGCGCTACATAAAATAATAAATCTCTGTATGTCTCGATATCATTTTCAGAATATATACCTAGAGTTTCTTTTCCGTTTGTCATCTTATCAATATCAGTCTGCGTCTGGGCCATTCCCACCTTGCAAGCTGTACAGATGACATTCAAAAAGTTATATGGTGTACCGCTTGATGATTCCAGGTTCAACTTCTTATCAAATCGAAGCATGTAATCATATGCTTTAATCTCTATTGTTTTCAGATTACGATTTGCTTCTGTCACTTCATAGATCCCCATTGGAATAGTCTCTTCCTTACCTCCTGGAAGTATCAAATGAAAGTACAATTTGACCGTTGCTCCATCAAGCGTATATCTGTCAATGTTCGTAAACAAAGTAATACCCATTTCTGCTGCATAAACGGATCCAAGTTCAATCTCGCTACTTCCACAGCAGGAACGGGTAATATAACCGCTGCCCTTTACAATATCTTCATTCGTAAAGTCATACGTTACTTTGCCTTTGGTGGTAATCGTACCGGTCCAGTAATATTTTCTACTATTCGAATCTATCTCTTTCAAAAATGCATCTGAAACAGGATACAAGAAAACCACCTCCTAAAATTCATTCAAATTAAAAGAAACACTCCAGAGTCCTTTTCTGGAAGTGTCCTTCTCTAGCTTTGCCTTAAAACCAGTGATATACATTTCCGTTTCACTGATATCTAAGGTCTCAGTATTAAAATACCTGACCGTCAGCTTATCCTGCTTTGAATATGCAGTAAGCCTTTTTAGCCAGGCAGCAGATACAGAAAATGAAACGGAAATACCAACGACTCCCTGTCTCACCACATCTCTTTGTGTTGTACCTGCTTCTGTTTCTCCTGTTGTATCTGCCTCTACAGCGGATAAATCAATATCATACGAATCCGGCAGAGGAAGATTCGCGCCATTGAAGTTCAGATATTGAATAAATGCCATCTTATCTTCCTCCACTTCTTAAGTTTATTCTTTGCTGTGCATTTACCACGATTTCATCAAGCATTGTGCCTCCAATATAAACCGGAATAACCGTATCTCCACCCTGCGTATTGATACCTGCAAATGCTTCTCTAATGGCTCCTACAATGCTTGCTGTATTCTGCGCTGAAGTATCCGAAGAACTCTCCATTGCAGTTGTTGTAGCGCTCACATGTGGATTGATTACCATATCCTGAGATACACCTTCCACTGCTTTGGCCACCACACTCTTACTCTTATTAATTCCCTTAGCCAGTCCATCCATAAAGTCAGGCATCCAAGATTCATAATCAGTAAGTGGACCTTCATCCGGAACTGAGAAGTGCAGGAATGACTTAATCTTATCTGCCACTCCCTTAACAGCATCTCCAACTGCACTCATGCAGGATTTGATGCCATTTACAATTCCCATAATCATATCCTTACCCCACTGAAGGGCCTGCGAAGGAAGGCTAGTAATATAACTAATCGCTGTCTGGAAACCAGACTTAATTGAAGATGCTATATTTCCAACTGTTGTTTTTATCGCAGTAAGAATATTATTGAACACCGTGCTCACTGTAGTCTTAATGCCATTCACAATAGTTGAGATTGTGGTTTTGATTCCATTCCACAAAGTACTAATCGTATTCTTTATGGTATTCATCACCGTTGTAATCGCTGTACTAATTGCATTCCATACCGTTGTAATAACTGTCTGGATAGCTGTGATCACTGTCGTAACTGCAGTCTTTATTGCATTCCAGATCGTAGTAAATGTGGTCTGAATTGTCGTCAGGATCGTGGTGAAAAATGTCGATATCGCTGTCCAAATGGTAGTAAAGAAAGTCTGAATCGCAGTAAATACTGTCGTAATAACTGTTTTTACTGTATTAACCCAAGTGGTAATCGCCAGCTTTATCGCCTCAATAACAGTTGTAAAGATATTCTTGATACCTTCCCAAATCGTCGTGAAAAACGTCGATATCGCTGTCCAGGCTGTTGTGATACCAGTCTTTATTGCTTCCCACGCATTTGATATGGCTGTCTTAATCGCCTCTAATGCTCCATTGATAAAATTCCTGAAGCCTTCACAGTTGTCATACAAAAGCTTAAATGCTCCTGCAAACGGATTAACAAGCAGCAACAATAACGCCTGCCAGTTATTCTTAAAGAAGTCCACCACCGCAGAGAATATTGCTTTGATTTTTTCAATAAAACCATTAATGAAATTCCTGAAACCTTCGCAGTTGTCATACAAGAGCTTAAATGCTCCCGCAAACGGATTAACCAACATCAAAAGAAGTGCCTGCCAGTTATTTTTAATGAAATCAATAATCACTCCGAATACTGCTTTGATTCCTTCCACTGCTTTTGAAACAATCGACTTGATTCCTTCCCAGAGATTAATCCAGAAATTCCTAAAGGCCTCACACTTATTCCACAACACAACAAAGATTGCAATTACCGCAATGACTGCTGCAATAATAAGCACGTATGGGTTCGCTGCACATACAGCATTAAACGCTGCAACAACTCCCTGCAATCCAGAAAGAAGTCCACCAATCTTAGGTACAATTGTCATAATCGTACCAATGGCAGATATAACTTTTCCAACCACAATTAGCACCGGTCCAAGCGCACCTGCTACAAGTGCAATCGTTACAATCGTTTTCTTGGTTCCTTCATCCAGGCTGTTAAGCCAATCAACTACGCTCTGGATTACACCTACAATACTTTTGATTGCAGGCATTAAAAGCTGACCAAAAGAAATAGCCAGCCCTTCAAGAGCTGACTTAAGTAATGTTAACTGACCTTGTAAATTGTCGAGCTGGGTATCAGCCATCTGCTGAGCTGCTCCGGCACTATTTGTAATAGAGCCCTGCAAGTTATCCCAGGTCTCACCAGTATTTGCTAACAGAGCATTTACTGACGAAAGGTCTGTCTTATTGAAAATGGTACTAATAATGTTTGCTTTTTCTTCCGAGGTCATTCCTTCCATACTGGTATTCAAATCACCAAGTATGTCATTCATGGATCTCATATTACCTTCGGAGTCATATACAGATACACCGAGCGCTTCCATCTGCGCTGCTGCTTTATCCGTAGGATTCTGCAATGAAAGAATAATATTTCTTAAGTGGGTACCACCCTCTGCACCCTTGATACCGTTATTAGCCAAGATACCAAGTGCAGTATTAAGTTCTGCGGTTCCTCCCTTTATAGACTTTGCAGTTGCACCGATTGTAAGAATACCTTCACCAAGCTGTGCTACCGAAGTATTGGTACTTGATGCAGTCTTGGCCATCTGGTCAACCATTGTATCTGCTTCGGATGTTTCCATACCAAGAGCTGACATTGCATCGGTTACCATATCAGACGCTGAAGCTAAATCAATACCACCGGCCGCTGCCAGGTTAAGAACTGTAGGAAGGGTATCTGCCATTTCCTGCGTGCTATAACCGGCAAGTGCTAAGTAATTAAGTGCCTCCGCACACTCTGTTGCAGAAAAGGCTGTGGAAGAACCCATCTCCTTTGCCAGCTCTGATAATGCATCCATTGTATTAACACTCTGGCCATCAAGCGTTGACATGGAATCTTTTGTAACACCCATTGTCGCCTGAACCTGACTCATAGCGGATTCAAAGTTTGCCGCTGTTGTTACGGATGCGGTACCAAGTGCTGTAACGGTAGCTGTAACTGGAAGAAGTTTCTGACCAGCAGAGGAAATATTATCACCTACGGTCTTCATCTTTTCACCGGCAGCACCAATTTTCTGAAGTGCTGTAGACGACTCATTTGCTGCAGCTTCCAGTTTCTTTAATTCCTGCTCAGTCTCAATGATTTCTCTTTGAAGTGCATCATACTGCTCTTTTGAAATGTCACCATT
The DNA here is from genome assembly GCA_030523345.1 of Lachnospiraceae bacterium. Classification (GTDB taxonomy): domain Bacteria; phylum Bacillota; class Clostridia; order Lachnospirales; family Lachnospiraceae; genus UBA2868. The sequence continues at coordinate 32,845 of JAUNIR010000003.1, read as the reverse complement.
TTCAAGTGCTGTGTTGGCTTGCTCTGCTGCTGTTTTCAAAGTCTCAAGTTTCTGCTTCGTTTCATCAACAGCCTGCGCCAGGAGTTTTTCCTTCTGTGCAAGAAGCTCTGTATTACCCGGATCCATTTTAAGTAACTTCTCCACATCCTTAAGCTGAGCCTGGGTAGATTTGATTTCACCATTCAGTCCCTTAAGAGCAGTTTGAAGTTTGGTAGTATCTCCACCAATCTCTACAGTAATACCCTGTATTCTACTTGCCATCGGTCTTCCTCCTCTCTAAAATAATCACAAATAAAGCACCGACATTTCTGCCGATGCTTAACTACTAAAACTTATCAAAATCTGCCTGTGTTGCTAATTCCTTATAGCCCTTATAATCATCATTCCCGTTCTCCGCATACATGTCATTTACAAGACCAATAGTAAGCAGGTCCAAATCATGAATGCTTATGCCAAGCTGCACGCAGCGGAGTAGGAATAATGGTGTTGTCATTTCTCTGTCAGTTGGGCGAAGTTTTTTTTAGACTGAATGTCCGTCTGAACATTAAGTCCCCAAAGCTCAATGATAGAAGGTAATACCTGATAAATAGAAAAAGTATTAAACTCATCAAGCCACTCCTCCGGTGAGTTTGGAATGTTCGGATCCGCATGCTTTGCCATAACATAAGCAATGTTCTCAAACATCTCAAGCGAGAATAAATCAAGGTTTGAATTATCCTCATCGCCTTCACCGACTGCCTTCTCTAAGGAACGAAGGTCTTTATAAATATCCCTGTTAAACTTTACTCTATAGATACGAGGAATTGCTGCAGATGCCTTAAATGGCACCTGCTTTCCATCGATCTCAACATTTCTTACAATACTCATTATGACTCCCCACTTTCTGCTTCAGTAGTTGATGTGAGATACACCTCGTTGTACCAATTCTGGTAAACTTCATCGGTAGTATTATCACCGGTCTTAGCCTTAACAAATCCATTTGCAAGTGGTGTTGCCTTAAGAGAAAGTGTCTCAGTCTTTACTTCGATTTCATCTTCGTTTGTCTCAGATTCAATAGAAGGTCTACTTGCTGCACACTTATAAAGCACGTGACGGATCTTCTTTACATCACCATCAAACTCAAACATAAGTGCAAAGTTGGCAGTCTCCACATTTGCATCCTCAATAAGAACGTTGTTGTCATCGAGCTTTTCCTTAAGAACATCCACACGGAATGACTCCGGAACCATCGCGATTTCAAGATCGCCTTCATAACCCATGTTGTTACTGATGGTGTAATATGCATAACCATCTGCATAGAAGTTACTAGGCTCACCATTTGCATCAAGACCAATCGATACAGCACCTGGAATAGCCACAGGAGTGCCATACGATACGTTGCCTGCTTCATCAATGTTCAGCAAAGCATAATGTACATTTTTAAGGTTGTACTTAACCTTATTCTTTTTATTTGCCATTTCGATTTCCTCCTAACCTGGTATTTCAAATTCGAAAGTGACTTCATAGAGCTTTTCTTCCTCTATCCACACTTCCGTTCTGGCATAAAAAATACCGTGACTTTCCAGCACGGCAGTTACCTTGTTCTCTGTTTCCGGATCCTTAAAATCCGTATATAATTCAATCCTTACTGCGTCTATCTTGTAATACACAATTCCATCTGCGGCAAAGTTATCGTCGTTTGGAATCAAGTAACATATAAACGGAGGGTCAGGACTTTCACCCTCTGCAAAATGATCGTATGCAAAAGGGATACCCATCTCTTCAATTATCTTAACTAATTCTTCCATCATGAACCTCCCAGCGCCCTTTTAATATCCGCTTCTAATTCCTTACAAGCAGTCTCTTCTGCAGGTGCGATATGTGGGATAGCTTTTGTTCTGCCACCACCTCTTTTGGCGTGGCCCTTTTCCAGCAAATGCGCTAACTGATACTTCTTCGGAGAGTACACTGTAAGTTCCAAAGATTCAGAAGTTTCTTTTGTGGTCTTTACAGACCAGCTCTTCGAATAAGCACCCGTTTTCTTTGGAGCGTTCGCCTGGATCTCTTTCTTTGCTGTTTTTCCTGCTTTCCTTACAGCAGCTTTCATATCGTCTGTTGCTAAATCCTTATAGGACATTAGCCCGTCCATGATCTCCTTAGCCATATTATCAATCTTCACATTTCCCATGCTATCTCCTCACTTTCTGGCATCTGAATTTCAGACTCTTGTTCTTGAAATTCATGTGGTCGATAAATGTGATGTTATATAGCTCATCATTAAATACCACCCGAAGCTTTGTCGGGTCAGCATTTTTTAGTGCTTTGCAATACCTAACCGTGAATGCAATATCGGCATTATAAAATGTGTTTGCTGCAATGCTTCTTTCTGAACCACTCTCACCGCTGACCGTTGCATAGCAGGAATAATAATCCTTCCACTCATTCTTATGATTACCTATGGCATCTTTTACAAGCTCATTTTTCTGGAAGGTAATGCGAGCATTTAATAGTGCTACTTCCATTAAAATCCCGCCTTTCTTTCACCAAAAAGTAAATCTCTAAGTGTCAAAGTGAGCTTATGATGATCAGCATCTTCTCTATGTTCATACTGAAATGCTACAGCATACATTACTGCTATTTTTGCATTTTCAAGGTTCTCGTATTCTGTCTTTTCCTCGACTCTTGCTATATCCATACATAGCTTTTCTGATGACTTAATCAGCATATCTATAAGAGCATCATCATCTTCAAAATCAACTCTCAAATACTGCTTCATTTCATCAAGTGTAATAAATGGAACTACAATCGGTGGTTCTGGTTCTTCTTCCACAACAACAGCAAAGCTATCTGTCATTCCCTGGTATGCTACGGTAATAACCTGTGCTCCAAGTTTTGAAGAATCATAACCTCGCACCTCATAATCACTAACAGCCTCTCTATATCCACTTTCACAAATGGCTTCAACAACCATTCCGGTTAGGTCAATACTCTCACCCTTTTTGTAAGATACTTTTTTCGGCTGGGATGCAATCTCAATCATAAAGAAAGACTCTGCAGCTCCGGTTAATTCACCAGTACCTGCATTGCCATGAAAACTGCCATCCACATCATTGTAAAAACCAATTTCACCCTCGGCTGACATACACGGAATGAAGTCTCCGACTATCACCCCGCCTCTATAAAACTTCGCTGAATATATACGAGTAAGTCCAAAAGCAGAAGCCTCTCCTAAGTTATTCATGGCACCAAGCATATAAATTGGATAGTAACTTTCAAGCGCTCTTGCATTTGCTTTTCCAATCACAGAATCATCAATTCGAAACTCTGTATTTCCAAAAACGAAGATATGCCTTTCTCCTTTTGGAAAAGATAATGGTGCAGATTTCTGTACAGAATTTATGTTAAATCTATAAACCATACTAACCGCACCCAAGAATTGCAAAGTAAAACAATCTGCACTCATTGGCTCAGTTCTTGAACCAAAGAGTGCTGTGTTTCCCTCAATAGCATAGCCATCAACTACAACCACCATATCCAAAGAAGCAAAGAGGCCTGTATCAATGTAGGAACCGAGCGTTGCATTCTCGATGTATTCCATCTTTCTGTATGTTGTTGGTAACATTAACCTCTCCTCCTTCAAAATCGGAAATGGCCCTACCCGAAGGTAAGACCACTCCTAAATTGCTTACGCCTTAGTTGTAGTTGCACCGGCCTTCATCTGAAGAACCTTGATAGCTTCAGGAAGGATAAGCTTACCATCAACTCTCTTAGAAGCAAGGAAGCCAACCTGACCGTAATCTGCATATCTCTCATTGAGACGCTTGAATGTTACGCCCTGTCTATCACCAATCCAGTAGTAAGAGAAGTCACCGAACATAACTGTCTTAGCACCTGCTTCCATCTCAGGAGCAAATACAGATGTTACGATCTTCTTACCCATAAGAGTATCGAACTCGCCTTCTCTAAGCGCAGGCTGCCATAAGTACTGACCGTTTGCATCCTTAAGCTTTCTGATAGCACGTACTGTAGAATCATTAAGCATCCAGATAGCGTTCTTACGGTAAGGTGACTTAAGGCTGTAGTAAAGGTCGATGATTTCATCTGCTGTAATAGCTGTTGCACTTGCAGCAGTTACACCAATATCTGCACCACCTGTAGCATTAAGAATACCAGTAGGCTTCTTGCTACCATCACCGATAAGGAATGCTTCCTCTTCCTTGTTACCGATACGTCTTGCAAACTCTGACTGGAAATATGCCTCAAGGTCAAATGCAGAGTCATTTAAGAGTTCCTCAGATACCTTGATGATTGTACCGACCTTGTGAGCATCAATCTGCTCTGCACCAAATACATCATCACTCTCTCCGTAAGCTGCACCTTCATCAATCCAGTTCGCTACACCCTTTGTTGTAACGATAGGAATCTTGTGAAGACCGTTTGAAGTAGTAAATACGTGTGCAAGGTTACGCACAACACCATCCTCTTCAAGTGCCTGAATAAGAGTCTTTTCAAACTCGTCTGGTACAAGGTATCCACCTTCTGAATCAGTTCCTTCAGAAAGCATATTACGAACCTCGTATGAAACACCGTCCTTTGCACGAACCTGATCCCAGAATGCCTTCTTGTATGCATCAGAAGCACGACCTGTCTTTTCGTCCTTCTTCTTGTTGTCAGGCTTTTCTGTAATAGGTGTTGCTGTAGGAGCTGCCATCTCACGCTCCATTGCATCCATTCTCTCCTGACGCTCGATTTCATGACCGAGGTCTACAATCTCCTGCTCCATTCTCTCATAGGTCTGTGTGTCTTCTGCTGAAAGAATGCCCTTCTCGTTTCTGTGGGAGTCAAGAAATGCCTTTGTCTGCTCCCATGCCTTTGCACGCTGTGTGCGTAATTCATTAATCTTACTCATTGTTCAAATTCCTCCTTAAGGTTTAATTAGACTGAGTCTCTTTTCGAGTTCCTCAATTGATGTGCCAGTCTCTTCTTCATTAACTGGCATAGTTACATTGGCAGGTTTCTCTGCCGGTATTACTGCTGCCTGTGCAGGCGTTTTCTTCACTGCCTCATCCTTTGGCTTAAAGTGAGTCATCAGCTTGTTCATAAGCCTTGTCTCTGTTTCTTTGCCCGAGAATGCATATGCAGGAATGTCATCCGCACTCTTTTTCTCATCCACCAAAATGTCATCTGCAAAACCAAGTTCGATTGCTTTATTTGCATTCATCCAAGTTTCCGAATCCATAAGGTGTGACAGCTTTGCACGAGACATACTTGTTTTAATCTCGTAGGCATTGATAATGCTTTCCTTGACCTCATCAAGCATCTCGATTGCTTTCTCCATGTCCTCGTGATTTCCGTAGGCCATAGTCATTGGGTTATGAATCATCATTAAAGCTGTAGGTGCCATAAGCACTGTTGTGCCTGCCATTGCAATAACGGAGGCTGCACTGGCAGCGATTCCATCAATCTTGACCGTCACATCACCCTGATAATCCATAAGCATGGTGTAAATCTGGCTTGCCGCAATGCAGTCTCCGCCAGGGGAATTGAGCCAAACTGTTACAGGACCACTTCCGGCAAAAAGCTCATCGTGGAACATCTTAGGAGTCACATCATCGTCAAACCATGATGTTTCTGCGATTGTTCCATATAGCTCAAGAACTCTTTCCTGACCTTCGTCCGTTCCTGCTTGGTTTTTCCAATTCCAGAACTTCTTCTGTTTCTTCATCAGAATCTGTCTCCTCCTTTTCTTTATTTGCATAAGCTGCACCAGCATCCACTAGCGGCAGCATATTGCCATTAACTAAATACAAATCACCGCCAAGTTCAGCCGGGATCCTATCAAGGTCCTCAAGCTGACGGATATCATTTGCACTCATCCAACCGTTCTGTCTGGCTGTTGCATATCCGTTCATGCGGCTTGCATAGTCACCTCGAAGTAAGCCTTCAACATTAAGCTTGAAGAAGTAATCCTTCTTTTCTTCATTTGAAAGAAGTGCTCGATACAAGGACTGTTCCCATCTAATTACCCAAGGGTCCAATGTGTACTTCACAAACTCCAGTGACTGCTGCTCAATATTAGAAAAGCTCGACTTCTCCAAATCACCGACCATATGTGGCGGCACTCGGAAAATTCGAGCTATCTCATTAATCTGAAATTTTCTGGTCTCCAAGAATTGTGCTTCATTTGGAGATATTGAAATTGGCGTATACTTAAGTCCTTCTTCTAAAACCGCAACCTTATGACTATTGGAACTACCACCGAATGCTGCGTTCCAACTATCTCTTACTTTGGCAGGATCTTTTAATGTGCCGGGATGTTCCAACACACCCGAAGGCGCTGCACCATTGGCATAGAATTTTGAACCATACTCCTCTGCTGCAATTGCAAGTCCTATCGCATTCTTGGCCATAGCAATTGGTGAATAACCAACTAAGCCATCAAAGCCAAGTCCTGGAACATGCAACACATCGGAAGGATCCAAATAAACTGTCGTGCCTTCCATCGTAGGTGCATCATCATTACTCTTTGTATACTTGTAATAAAGCTGGCCTTTTTCATCTCTATCCACAGTCATTCTATCCGGCATCAAAGGATACAGCGCTACCACTTCACCTTTTCCATTCCTGATAATCTGTGCATAAGCATTACCCCATAAAAGCAAATGCGTCATAAGCGTTTCCCTGAAAATAAAAGAAGTCATCTCCGGGTTCGGCTCATCATGGAGTAATCGAAAAAGCGGATGATCATAGGCCTTTTCTTTACCGCCATCTTTGTTGTATCTGTAAACATTAAGTGGCAGGCTTGCAATTGCCTCTGATAAAATACGGACGCATGAATACACCGCAGTCATTTGCATTGCACTTCGCTCATTTACTCTTTTTCCGGATGTTGAATTACCCATAAAAAAGTTATAAGAGCTACCACTTGTTCTATTGCTAGGTGCATCTCTGCCACGAAACAATCCACTAAATATTCCCATCTTCTCACATCCCTTCTATCATTTGATTGATACCTTCACGTATCACCAAAAATCCAATAATTAACGTAATCATCAAAACACCAACAACCCTCTCGAATCATATACACTCTCGCTTGTATCATTGCCGCATCTGATTGCTCTATCCAAAGCCATGATGCAAGCAATCGCACCATCTATCTTTTCAGTAGATTTTGCTTTATCAGCTTTTATATTTCCGGCTGGATCAGTACGAATATAAATGTTATCCATATTCCAGCGAAGAACCGGATGTCCTCCGTGAGCCAGCTTCTTTTCCAGTGTTAGCTTCATAAGTTCCTTTGTTGGAGGTGACATTGAAGCAAATCCCTGTCCCATAGGAACAACTGTAAATCCCATGTTCTCCAAGTTCTGAACCATCTGCACAGCGCCCCATCTATCGAAAGCAATCTCTCTGATGTTATAAAGCTCACCCAGGTGCTCTATGAATTTTTCAATATATCCGTAGTGAACAACATTTCCTTCTGTGGTCTGGATATAACCCTGGCGCTCCCAAATGTCATAAGGAACATGATCTCGTTTTACACGAAGGTCCAGTGTATCTTCTGGCACCCAGAAGTATGGCAAAATATAATATGGTTCCTCTTCTTCCTCTGGCGGGAACACCAAACAAAATGATGTAAGGTCCGTCGTACTTGAAAGGTCAAGTCCTCCATAACAAACCCTGCCTTCTAAATCCTCTGGATTAACAGGAAAAGCACAAGCATCCCATTTTTCCATAGGCATCCATCTGACCGCCTGCTTCACCCACTGATTAAGACGAAGTTGCCTGAACGAGTTCTCCTCTCCAGGATTTTGTCTTGCGGAATCACATGCTGCCTTAACCTTATCCATTCCAATGGTCTCTCCAAGTGATGGATTTGCTTTCTTCCAAACTTTAGGATCCGTCCAATCTTCCTCGGTACCGGCTCCATAAATAACCGGATAAAAAGTTGGATCCACTTTTCTTCCTTCGATAATATCCAGCGCCTTTGTATGTGTTTCATAACAAATAGAGTTGGTATCTGTTCCTGCAGTTGTAATCAGGAAATACAGCGGCTGCATTCTGGCATCACCAGAACCCTTTGTCATAACATCAAATAATTTTCTGTTTGGCTGGGTATGCAGCTCATCAAACACAACTCCGTGAATATTGAAACCGTGCTTACTATAGGCTTCTGCAGAAAGTACCTGATAGAAACTGTTCGTTGGTGTGTAAACAATTCTTTTTGATGCGGTCAGTATCTTGCACCTTTTATTAAGCGCCGGGCACATCCTCACCATATCTGCAGCTACATCAAATACAATAGTTGCCTGGCCTCTATCAGCAGCACAACCATAGATCTCTGCACGCTGCTCACCGTCTCCACAGCAAAGTAAAAGAGCGATTGCCGCAGCAAGTTCGCTCTTCCCATTCTTCTTAGGTATCTCTACATAAGCGGTATTAAATTGTCTGTACCCGTTGGGTTTTAACACTCCAAACAGGTCTCTTATAATTTCCTCCTGCCATTCCAGGAGCTTGAACTTCTTACCAGCCCATGTTCCTTTTGTATGGCATAAACATTCTATGAAGCTCACTGCATAATCGGCTGCATCTTCATCGTAATAAGAATCCTTCGCCATGAACTTCGTTGGCTTGTATTTCTTCGCCAATTTGCATCACCTCTTTCTGTAAGTAAAATACCTACAAGAACAAGGCCGGTCTCCCGGCCCCATTCCTCTGGGTACTTTAGTTGTATTCTTTCATCAAAATCGCAATTGCTATCTGCACCATCTCGTCGTTTTCATCTGGCTCAATGTTCCAGCCTCTGTCGTAATCAGCAACCGTCTCACCGCCGATTCTAATCAAAAGCTTTGAAATCTTACCGCCTTCAATTCCGTACTGGCTTTTCCTTGCGTAGCTCTTAACCCAATAATGTGCGACTCTGTTGTGTCCGTCCTTTGGAATTCCAATTGTTCCTTCATGCCATCCATTTTTCATTTTGCTTCCCGCCTTTCTTAGTACTTTGTTGCCTTGTGTGCATCCAGGTTCTTGAAAAATTCGTCAACTTCTGCAAGGTCTGTAAGGAAATCCTCGTAAGCTCCAAGTCCGCTTTCTTTGATGATTCTGTAAGCTCCCTGTCTTGTCTTAAGAACTCCGAGCTTGTTTTCTTTTGCGATCTTGCAAGCCTTCTTTGTAAGTTTTCCGAGGCTTTCGATTTCCTTGTCTGCTCCCTTTTCAAATGCGCTTGTGCAGCCTGTCTTATCAATAAATCTCATTTTCGTATCCTCCGCTTTGCTTGTTTTCCCTTTCGGTATGTACATATTCGCTCTAAATGAGATATATATCCACTTAATTCTGAGGCATATACTACACAAATATATGTAGTAAAAAGGCGGTATTTATTGTGTAGTTTACAACGACCAAAAAGCCCCGCTTCAGGGCTTCCTGGCTTTGCTTTAGTCGATGCTAAAAAGGTAACCGTGCGCTTTCTCGTAACCATCTCCCATGAAGTTTTTGTACTGGCTGTTAATTTCAATCAACCCCTTCAAACTGCATCCGCACTGAGTGAAAATCCAGGCTGTTTCAACTGCGCTTGACCAGGTGCTTGAAAATGTAAAATTCTTAAATCCATGCTTCCTAAGTGTATCAATGTAAACCGGGATCAATGCATCCTGCATGGTATCGTGCAGGTCGATGTAGGCGTTTCCTCTTTCCTGCTGCTCTTCAAAAAGTCTGTATGCCCAGCAGAATTCTTTACCCTGCGCTTCAAGATGCGCTTCCACTGCATTATGCTTATCTCTGGCATCCTGCATTCCCGCTTCATCTCCGTTCTCCTTTGCTTTTCTGTATCTTGCTAAAAGCTCCTGTTCTCTGTTGTAAATTGCTAACATTTCTTTCATGGCAATGTGCCTCCTTTTCTTTTGGTAGGTACATATTCGCTCTAAACCACACATATATCCAGTTAATTATCAGCATAAATGTGACAAAGATCTGTGCATCATATTGTGTAGTTTATTCGTCCCCGTGAAGGATAAAATGAACATAATCATCGGTGTTGATATCGATAAATGTTACCAGCTCCGGGCAATCAAGCTCCGCTGCGATTGCCTTTACCATACCAAGGTCAAACATATTGCAAAGGGCTGTATCCCTTACCTTCAAAATCTGTTCTTTTATTGTCTTATCCATTGTTCTCCACCTTTCTGCAGCAATCCTCACCGTAAACAACATTCAGTCCGCTACCGTTATCCCAAGAAACCATAATACTTCCAACATCATCAACACCGATTACCGTTCCCAATGTACCAACTGGTGGTGCTTGTGGATCATCCATAGAAAGAAGCTCCACCCTGCAACCTGCAGGGTATTCACTTCTGAGTCTTTCGATTATCTCTCTGGTTGGTATTCTCATTATTCCTCGCCTCCTTTGCTTCCGTTCTTAAAAGCTGCGGAACCAGAAAGGTTTCTCATCAGAATCTTTCTTTCTGGCTTCGAGTCATCACCGATGAACCCTAGTCTAAGAAGGAAGCATCTGAACTCGTATTTCTCATTCACAATTTCCTTCTGCTTTGCTGAGATTCGCTTCTGCTCTTTTGACATTTTGCAAAGGGCTGCAATGAACTTTGTGTAGGCCATCATGTCTTCCGGATTTGCTTCTTCAAACCAAGGAAATGTTACGCTGTCCTCGTTTACTTCAATCCTGATGTCGTTAATTCCAAGGGCTCTTTTTATAAGTTCGCCTTTTGATTCCAGCAGGTTTCCAAGATTCCCAAGCGCCATGTCTTCAAATGGTATTGTTACGCTAAGTCCGAGGCTTTCTTCGGCCTCTGTCGCGCCCGTGTTGGCCTCATTCTGGTCTTCTTCGTATCCTGGGAAGTAACCCTCGAATCCTTCCTCACAAAGGCGCTCAATCAAAAGCTCGCGCTTGCTAAGTAACTCTGGATCGGCATCATCAAGGTCCGGCCAGCTAAGGCTTCCATCCTTTGAAACCTCGTAATTTCCAATTTTGTATGCGCAGCTTGGAACTCCAAGGTACTTTGCTTTTTCTCCTGTTAATCTTTCAATCGCTGCAACCAGGTTCTTTCTGGCTGCGCCCGTTACGTCGTAATAAACAATCATGGTAATGTACCTCCTTCAATTTGGTGTAGTACATATATCACTCTAAACCGCACATATATCCAGTCTTTTATCGAGTGTATATGTACCAAAAAGCTCCGCATTTACTTGTGTAATTTACACCTCAAGTTCTTTCACCAAATCGGAGTACATAAGCTTCTCACCATTTCGAATGACATACACATTTTCAGTATCACCGGTATCTTCCACATAGCGTCTTAAGATAACCGATGCATACTTCTCATCAAGCTCCATAGTGTGGCAGATGCGGTTCGTCTGCTCACAAGTCATAAGTGTGGAACCTGATCCTCCAAAGGTATCAATAACGATTGCATTTTCTTGACTGGAATTTCCAATCGGATATGCAAGCAGATCAAGTGGCTTTGATGTTGGATGGTTCTTATTCTTCTTAGGCTTATCGAAGTTCCAGATGGTTGTCTGGCTTCTTCCAGCTTTTGAACTCCAGAAGTGTTTACCGTTCTGAAGGAAACCATAAAGCACTGGTTCGTGCTGCCACTGGTAATCGCTTCTACCAAGAACAAGTGAGTTCTTAACCCAAATGCAGCATCCGGATAAATGGAACCCTGCATCAATAAATGCTTTTCTAAAATTAAGACCTTCTGTATCAGCATGGAATACATAAGCAGCTCCACCCTTTTCCAGGTTGTCTGCCATATTCTTAAATGCTGCAAGAAGGAACTCGTAAAACTTATCACCGGCCATCTTGTCATTCTTAATAGAAAGACCATCGGAACTCTCAAAAGCCACATTGTAAGGTGGATCTGTAATAATGAGGTTTGCCTTCTTTCCATCCATAAGTGCAGCTACATCATCTGCGCTGGTGGCATCACCACACATAAGTCTGTGACGCCCAACTGTCCAGATATCACCACGCTCAACGAACGCTGCCTGCTCCAATGCTGCTGATAAATCAAAATCATCATCCTCTGCACCAGTATCATCATCCGAAGCAAATAAGTCTGAAATTTCCTGGTCATCAAAACCAGTAAGTCCAATATCAAATGCTTCTGCCTGCAATGCTTCAATTTCAAGTCTTAACAATTCCTCATCCCAGCCGGCATCCATTGCCATTCGGTTATCTGCCAAGATGTATGCTTTCTTCTGAGCTTCGGTAAGATAGTCCACAAATACACATGGAACTTCCTCAATTCCCTCTGCCTTTGCAGCCATAAGTCTTCCGTGCCCTGCAATTACTCCGTAATCCTTATCAATAATGACAGGATTAATAAACCCGAACTCACGAAGGGAAGATCTAAGTTTTGTGATCTGTTCCTCATTATGAGTTCGGGCATTATTTACATATGGTACTAGCTTGGATACTGCGACCAGTTCCATTTTGGTTGTTGTCTTTCCCATGTCTCACTACTCCTTTTCAAATTTCAAATCATAAAAATAAGCGACCTCTGGGAACTTCTCCTCAAAGTCGCTTAGATACCTTCTACAGGCACTGCCTTCTGCATTTAATAAACCAAATTCTCGAAGGCTCTTCTTTTTATAAAATGATGGTTGATTACACCACCTTGCAATTGTAATGTACATTCCCCTGTATGGACTTTCCTCATATCGATTGAATCGCATCACATAAGGCATGCACCTATTTCTCATTAAAATCTCAATCCTGATAAGCAAATCAAAAATATCTTGCTTCCAGAAATCATCGTCCCACCTATCGTTTCTATCAAAACCAGTGAAACAATAAAACTTCATTACTGCATCGGTATAATTCCTGGCCAGCTTTATCTTTCTTTCAATCAGCTCTGCATCCGCAATATTATCAAAAGCAAAAATATAATCTCCGTCGTATTTTCCAGAAAACAACAGCTCGCATTTCTCATCCGTCAAGATCCTTTCATCAAGGCCCTGCTTAAATTGATATGGTTTTCCAGTAGCTTGTACTTCCTGCAGCATTTCCTTCCAAGAAGGGCAGCCTAAAAAATTATCATCGAGCATACATATCTTTTTCCGACTTGGATCATAAAATTCTGAAAGTGGGCTATGGCAGCTTACCTTCTTGTAATTTTTATTCACACAAAACTGGCACCCTCTGAAACATCCTCTGGTAAGAAATCCAATGGAATAATCCAAATAATATTTATACTCGACACGCTTATCGCCTGCTGCAAGTCTATCGTTTACCCAATCATCGTATAAATGATAATCCGGCATGTGATGTTCTACTTCATCAGGGAGCTTTGGCGCTTTGTCATAATAAAAGCCAGTCCCACCGTAGCTTACATTATTTCTTATAAGCACATCCTCTGGAACTGGCGTATCACTAAACACCTTAGAAAGATAAATTTTATCGAATTCATCTAACCCTTCATAATCAAGTTTCAATATCACATCATCACCAGCAGCCTTGTGAAATCCTGAAATCTTCATGCACGCCAGGTTAGGAAACCGGTGGCGTTTTCTCCCAACAAGGTCTGCATCAATAACTGCTATTCTCAGAATAAGCCCCACTCAGCGAACTTCTCAAATCCGCCTACTGAATGAATGAACTCTCTTGCTTCAGCTACGACATCCGCATAAGGCACGCCATCAATAGTGTCGTCTCCAATCGCGCAGCAAAGTGTAACTGGTTTTCCAGTTTTCTGTGCTTTTAAGAATGCGTGAATATTTACACTTACATCTGCCTTACTAAGGTCTTTTCCATGAAGGCCACCACCTGTAACTGAATCAGCCATATCGGATCCAAGCTTTCTGTTTGTTGCACCGGTATCTACATCCGGGCCACCTGTCCAATCACCTAATGGATTGATTTCAGCATTAGTGTACTTTTCTTTCAAAACTACACTTTTTGCATTGCTCTGGCAGATGATCAGTCTCGCCTCATCAAGAATGTACTTTCCATCGGTTGGATATAAAGTGTAGATTTCACGAGCAATCTTTGAGAGAGCTTTCTGTTCCTCTGTAAGAGGCATGCCCTTAAAGATACCATTATCACCACACTTAAAGCCTGCTGCCTGATTATCTGATAAATGCTTATCCTGTGGAACAATTACAATATCAACTTCAACATCACCGGCAATTCTAAAAATCGCATCAGTAATATCAAGCTCATCCAGAGCAGCGCTTGTTTCAATAATTGCATGGCAAGTTCCATGTCCAATCAAAACCTCAACTGCAATCTTTGGATTCTCTTCTGCAGCATAAGCCAAGTCCACGATGGCTCCTGCAATTCTGTCTGCCACCTTATCAGGGTGACATGGATTTACTTTTTCAATCATGCTTACATTCCTTTCCTTGTCATCAGAAGTCGTTCCATAACATCATCCTGTGGAGTATTTCCGGAAAATGGCTGCGAGCAATTCTCCTTCACTACCTGGAATATCTGGTACCAGATCTGATTTACTTGTTTCATATACTGTTGGCTCATAGAAACATAAGGACTGGCGATTGCATTACCTGTGGTCGGGTGCTTGGCCAAGAAACCAAACTCACTAATACATTCCTCGCACTGGATCCATCTGGAAACGCTCATAGCATATTGCTCTACTAGCTGGGTGTTTACTAACCTGTCACAGCCGCGCTCCTTCAGCCACTTCCATGTTTCTTCATAAACCTCTGCTGCGCATAAGTCCTTACCGGCCTTTTGCTTTGCTTTCAAATATTCTTTTATCGGAGGAACATCTGCTCCTTCGAATTGTGGTGGATCCGGAAGCTCAATTGCTCTTGCTGCCTCACCCGCCATCACTCTGTCTGCTAGTGCCTTGGCTTTACGACCAGCACCAGCTCTTGCACCGCCTCTGGCAGTTCCATCTTTCGCCATATTTGCACCTGCTTTCTAACTTAGTAACGATTAAGGGTTTAATACCCTGTTTGAAATCGGATTTTTGCACGTTTGACCCCGGCACCGTTGGCGTAAAAAAATATTTTTAGAGATTTTTACCGCCCCTACCTCCACGACTTACACCGGTGAAAAACTATTTTTCTTTTTTATAATTATTTTTTACAAATGATTTTCACGACCTCCACTAATTATTTGTTGTGCCATCTGTCACCACGCTCAGCATGTATCTTTGCGTGACAACTCTTGCAAAGGGAGATCAGATTGTCTCTGTCATGTGTTCCACCTTCAGCCAGCGGCTTCTTGTGATGCACCTCTTCAACTGGTACAATCACACCCTTCTCAAAACAAACTTCACAAAAAGGATGTGTCTTAACGTAGCTGTCTCTGATGCGCTTCCACACTCGTCCATACCTACGGCGTACAGCAGGATCCCTGTCATACTTCTCGTACCTGGCATTCTCTTGCTTTTGATGCTTCTCGCAGAACCTTTTGTCCGTAAGTTCAGGACAGCCTGGGAAAGCACAAGGCTTCTTAGGTTTTCTTGGCATTGTCCTTCCTCCTTCTAAACACCTGCTGCAGTTTGTACTTAATGATGTAATAGCACTGCTCCAAGTATCCGACTTTGCGATACGACATGTAAACCTCCTTCTGGCAATAGAAAAGCCCAGCATGGATTTCTCCACCTGGGCTGCTTGGCTTTGCCGTATTCATTTTACATTTCTGTCATTATAACTATAACATAAGGTGCGCATGGACATCTACAGACAAACCCGGCAACTTTTTATAAAAGCAATTTTTTCTCAAGCACCATTGGGTTCTCTGGAAGTACAACATGTGATAATGCTTTGTTATGCCATCTACGAACAGTTCTTTCATCAACGAATAACCTCTTTCCGATATCCTGCCAGCTCTCATTACCAATGTATCTGTAATAAAGAACCATGCGCTCGTTGAGATCATCTACTGAATCAATAACCTCGCACATCTCCTGCTTGAATTCCAGTAGCTGATTAAGTAGGCTGTTCTGCTTATCCTCAAGTTCCATAATCTTGTATATGGTTCTAATAAACGGAGCCTCTGTATTTCTGGTAGCGTTGTAGTGCTCTTCAAAACCAGTAGAGGAAACACTGCCTGCTAATTCCTGCAGATTGTCGATTTCTTCCCTTACCAAACGAATACGCTGTTCCAACCTGTACCCTTGTGACAAGTATTCTTTCGCTGTCATCTTCGTGACCTCCTTATAAAGTGATCCCTCGGATTGACTCTGATTGACTCGGCTTAAAGCTCATTTACAGTTCTGCTTTTACTGCATCGATTAAAGCATTCTGGCCTTTTTCCTTTTTAGAAATAGCATCCAGAATTCTTTCATCAATAGTTCCGGCAGTTACGATGTGCTGTACCACTACAGTTGACGCCTGTTGTCCCTGGCGCCACAGTCTCGCGTTTGTCTGGTCGTATAATTCCAAAGACCAAGTAAGCCCGAACCATACAATCACATTTCCACCATGCTGTAGGTTAAGTCCGTGACCTGCTGAAGCTGGGTGAATTAAACCAACCTGATATTTGCCTTCATTCCATTTTCTAATACTCTCCTCACTGGAAATCTTGGAATATCCGACTTTTAGCTCATCAAGGCGATTTGTAATTCGCTCTAAATCATGCTTAAACCAATAGCATAATAAAATCGGTCCCTGTGCAGCTTCGATAATATCCTCTAAGGCATCTAACTTGCGATCATGGATATGAACCGTTTCTCCATTATCGGAATATACCGCACCATTGGCCATCTGGCATAATTTACCTGAAAGTGCTGCTGCATTTGCTGCAGTAATTTCATCTTCATCCTTAAAAGGTAAAATCAGGTCATTTTTCATAGCCTGATATTTTGCTTCTTCGGCTTCATCCATATATACCGGATATCTATTGGAAATAAGCTCCGGCATTTTAAGGTGATCTAAGGCTTTCATGGAAATCGTGATATCTGAGATTTTCTCATAGATACGTTCCTCTGCTCCTGGCAGCAATTTGTAAGAATATACAATCTGGCCATTCATCTTATCTGGTGTAAAGTAGCCAGTTCTATATTGGGTTATAAATCTGCCAAGTCTCTCGCCCATATCCAGACATTTGAACTCTGCAAATAAATCCATCAAAGAATTAGGAGCCGGTGTACCAGTAAGACCTACGATTCTTTTCACCTTCGGTCTTACCTTCATAAAAGCTCTAAATCTTTTTGACTGCCAGTTCTTGAAAGATGACAGCTCATCAATTACTACCATATCGTAATCAAAAGGAACTCCACTTTTCTCAATAAGCCACTGCAAATTCTCACGGTTAATAATTGTGATATCCGCATTTTTATGAAGTGCTTCCATTCTCTCTTTTTCAGTTCCAACTGCTACCGCATATGACATATGCCTTAAATGCTGCCATTTCAAGATTTCATCTTTCCAGGTAACCTTTGCAACTCTAAGCGGTGCGATAATTAACACCTTTCCTACTTCAAAATCCTCATACATTAACTTCTCTATCGCAGTCAGGGTTATTACTGTTTTTCCTGCTCCTAAAAATAGGATGACTGCACTTATCGGATGATTCATAATAAAATCCGCTGCGAACTTCTGGTAATCATGAGGCTTAAATTCCTGAATTTTGTATTCCATCAAGGATTCCTCCAATCTGCTCTGGTCGATCCAGAACGTAAACTTTATATCCAAGTTTTCTTAGCTGCTTGTGCCTATGTGTTTGAAGGGGACGTGGTTCTTTGCCTGGGGCCTTCACTTCCACGAACCCGATTTTCTCATCAGGTAATAAAACAATTCGGTCGGGCCACCCTACAGTTCCAGAAACCCACTTCTCACACATGCCTCCACGCAGCTTAACTTCTTTTACTAACTGCTTTTCAATCGAACTCTCTCGCATGCCTAATCTCCATCAAAATTGCCCGGCGTGGAGGTCGTGTATGTCGTTTCATAAAACTCCCTTATAGCAATTTTTTATAAAAAATCTCTCTATAGGGACTTTTATATATAGAGTTACACGACCTCCACTAATGGGTATTTTCATATAGAGAAAAGTTTCTGTTTTGACCTACACGACCTCCACATACGCTTTTCTCTATAAAAATTCATGTGTTTACAGTTACACGACTTCCACTAATCCAAGAAATCCTGACCTTCCTTTAATTTGACGCCAATAACCAAGTTTCCTTTATTAGTTCTGCGTCTCTCAATTCCAGCCTTTTCCATAGCATTGTAAAAATCAGATGTGCTACGAACATATTCACCATTAGTCATGCAATAAGCACGATACGCCTGATAAATCTCACCAGACTTTTCAGAATACGAAGGATCCATATCACAGCATTCATCAATGAACTGCCCAAGCCAGTCGTTATCCTCGCGGTATGCCTGAATAGCATCTTTGACAATCTCAGGTTCATCAATATGGAAGTCTGCTGCGATTGCTTTGCAGGCGCCTTCAATAATCCACTTCATGATGTAGCTGCCAGCTTTCGCATAAAGGTAATCAGCGTAATTTTTGATGTCGCTCTTACCGGTAATCTTTGCATTAAAGGGAATAACTACAAGGCGGCGCCAGATACCATCATCATTCGCACCGACCTTTGGCAGGTGGTTCGTATAAAGCACGAGTGTATGAGAAGGCACAAATGCAAATGGATCCTTATACTTTTTCTCCGCCTGAATTTCATCAGTGGAGCAAAGCTGCTTTACAGTAGCTGTATTAAGCCGCATACCTTCTTCCATTTCTGATGCAATGATGAGACGCTTTCCTTTAAGCTCGGCCATCTCAGGTTTTACATTTCTCTTGCAGTTCATAGTGAGTGCTTCTGCAGAAATCTTTCCTGCATAATCGCCCATAACACGATAAATGGTATTCCAGAAAGTAGACTTACCATTGGCACCGCCACCATAAGCAATAATCATATGTTCCTGATAAACCTTACCGACTGCTGCCACACCAACTGTCTGCTGAACATAGTCAATCAGCTCCTTATCACCGCAGAAGAATGTATTAAGCGCATCCTCCCAAAGTTCTCTGCCATCATCACCAGGCGAGCATTCTGTAATCTTTGTAATAAGGTCGTGCGGATCATGCTCCTGCTCTCCTGCCATTCCCTTTGACATATCAAAAGTGGCCTGCGGCGTATTGATGAGGAACGGGTCCTTATCAAGAGCACTAACGCTAATTGATAACATTGGCTTTGCAGCATTCTGGACATTAACAAGGTTCTTATAATTGCGGCATTTCATTACAAACTTCAAATAACTAGTTGCAGATAAGAACTGCATCAAAAGCTTCATAAGGTCATCTGTCGTACAAGCCTTTTCTAATGCTTTGCCACCAGCGTTTACAAGTTCCTCTGAAACACCTGCAAGCTTTAATGCTTCCTTTGATGAATGAACTGCGTCGAGAGCATCTGCAAGCTGCAAATCCAAAAACTCCTCTGTTGCACCAACTGCCATCTGCTTATCTTCTCTCCAGCACTCGCCATCATAGCGAAGGTAATCTGTAGCGCTGGTGTATTTGAGTTCTTCACCATACTCACGGGCCAGAACCTTTGCTTCACCAATATCTGAATAATCATCAGGCTTTAAGGAAGCGGCACCAAACTCATCGTTATACTCATCTGGTGGAACATATCCTTCAGATGTAACTACTTTTTTATTAAAGAAACGAACTGCACTATTCCAAATGGTATCGAGTTCTTCCTTATCAAGCGGCGGATCACATTTCTTCGCATGTTCCAGATACACTTCCTTTGCTTTCTCTGTATGGCCGTAACGCTTTAAGACCTTACCTGCAAAAAGGCTCATGGTCTTATTACGACTTCCTTCTAAAATAGGACCACGCGATGAACTACCATCAAAGTCATCATCCGGAGTCGTTGCATCCGTATCCACTGTCAGGTCATCATCCACATATTCGTCGATAGTAAGCCAGCCTTCATTCCAGATAACCGCATCTGCTGCCGCATCGGATCCAAAGAAGAATCTAGCTGCGTCTGTTGCATTATCATCAAAGAAAGGAAATGCTCTCTGAATAGCAGACTTAAGCGCTGCATACTGATCCTTATCTGTAAAAACAGAAGTTGGAAAATATACATGCTGACGAGGTCTTGCTGCTTTTCCATTCTTAGCTTTCATATCATTACGACTTGGTGTAATTGCATGATCCACTTCTGATAAAAGTTCAGAAAGCTTCTCTGCAGTAAGCCAGTCCTCCGGATTCTCTGAATGGTCATTATCGTTATCCATGAAAATGCCAGTCGCCTCTTCGAAGTTGTCATTGCTTCGATAGTTGTCTTTGTACTTTGCTGCTACATGGTCAAACTTGATGGCTGCACAAAGGCCATCCTTATCCGTTATGACCACACGATTGGGATACAAACAATTACTGCGTACCCCGGTGCAATTTGCTGTGTATAAAATCAGCTCCATCGTTAGTCCTCCTGTTCTGTGTTCTTTTCACAGCATGCATCTGTGAAATAGCGAATCTTCATATTCTTTCTGGTTGCTTTGTCAATCTCAGCCTGCATGCCACTGGAGATCTTGTCTCCAAAGACCCAAAGCTCATCGCACTTACTTAGGAAAACCATATCCATAAACAGTGCCAGCCCTCTTTCACTTTCTTCCTTCATATAAAGAGGAAGCAGCAAATGTGGAGCAAATGGAATTGCACCTGCGTCAACTGCATATCTGCTGTAGCGCTTTGCCTTCTCTGTGTTTCCAACCGGATCACTTGAGAATGGTGAGCAGATATAAACAAGAGGTCTATATTTCTTCTCTTCCTTAACTACCTGCGCAATAGCCTGTCCTGCAGTTGGGTCATCGTACCCTTCTTGATTCTTGAAACCACTACCCATCGGTCTCACCTCACTTTCGTTAAATTGTTGTGAGGAATTCATCCTCTAATTTCCTAAGTAAGGTTGGTTTTCATTTTTCCGGGCCAATCATAAAAAAGGACAAAAAAAATAAGGACACCGCATTCCTGCGATATCCTTACGTACATATTTATATTTCATTTTCGATACTATGCTTTACAGCTAAATTTCAATTTCGGTGCAATCCAACTAACGGATTAAACTAAAATTTGATGCTTTGATGCTATCATTATAATCCCAATATAACAATCCATAAGTTACTTTGATACAAGTTAAAAGGTGCACACCCTAACCACCAAGGGTGTGCAAAACAATAAAATAAGAGGTGTCCATTTCTGAACACCCCCTCTATGAAATATGTGTAGTACACACGATTCCTTATAATCACTACAAAGATAAATCGATATATGCTCCTGTAACACCACCAAGACCAATTGTCTTAAAATTAGAGAAATCCACTCCACTCGAATCCACTTCAACAATATTACTCTTTTGTTCTGCAGAAAACTTATCAAACTCTGTTTTCATTCCCCATGCGGCTTCGTTTGAATCATCACAGAGTTTTTTCATTTTCTCTTCATATTCTTGTTCTTCTTTATCATCCCATTCAGATGCTTTTTTCTCCGCCTGTTTCTTTGCCATCTGAGCCATAGCCTGTGCAGCCTTGGCCGCTTGATATAATTTTTGATCATATTCCATTAATTTGCTCTCATCAGTTGAAGGAACCTCATCACCATTAGATAAACTTCTAAACACAGACATGGCTTTAGCTTGGTCTTGAGCATGTTTCTTTGCAGCTTCTTCTTGAGTCTTTTGTGCTGCAATCTCAGCCTTTGCTTGCAAAGCACTTCCATAATCTCTACGATCTTTTACAAGCTGCCTGCTTGCAGCCTCCGTAAGCACTAATGTGTCTTCATCTTTGGAAAGAATAACATCCTCACCTGCGGCATTCTTTACTGTTGTTCCCTTCGGAACACGATATGCTTCATATGTATGAACATAACCTGTTGTATCAACTGAAAATCCCATCGTAATCAACCTCCCTGTATTCTTATTTGGTAATTCCGTTTACTTATTTA
Source organism: Lachnospiraceae bacterium (assembly GCA_030523345.1). Classification (GTDB taxonomy): domain Bacteria; phylum Bacillota; class Clostridia; order Lachnospirales; family Lachnospiraceae; genus UBA2868. Next base: position 10,974 of record JAUNIR010000003.1, on the reverse strand, counting down.
TTTCTGCATGTTTAAAACCATCTGCCAAACATCCCTCATATGCTTAAACAGATAATCTGCCTGCGATGCCACATGAGCATTCAAGCCCTCATCATCGGATTCATCTGTTGCATATTCAGCTAACTTCTTCTGAACCTTTTCCCATACATCATCTGTTTTTCCAGAAGATAACTGTGAAAAGATATCCTTCATCTCGTCTCCGAATGCCTTCCTGTCATTTTCAGACTTTTGAACATTACCAAGCATTACTGTATATTTATATTCTGCAACTGGTTTTTGAGCTACTGGTTCCAAAGCATCAGGATTCTTTTCTCTTGTTGCATTGATACCCGCCACAACACGATTAAAGCTTTCCATCGGATTTACATATTCAGAAATAATCTCTGAATTGTGTTTATGATACATATCTATTAAGTTATTAAAATCTTCTCTTTGCTCTTCTGGAATCATTTTGTCTGACATATATCTAAGAGCAGCAGTTGAAGATTCAAGTTCTGTAGTAGCCTCAGCCGAAGTCATGAAATATTTGAATTCCTCATTAAATGAACTGAAGTCCATCCCTGTTTCATATTGACTACGGCTTAATCTATCCATGCCAGAAGTGATATATGCTAATGAATCCTCAAATGATTTCACTTGCTCATCACTCATATCATCAAAGAAACCACTATTATTTAATGATTCGCTAAATGTAAGCCACTGATTTCCTGTATTGTTCCAAAACGAATCCTCGGAATCTCTTCCCGCGGCAATAGCCTTTTGTTGATTAGCATTAACCACATATAAGTTTTGAGCATCCTGTTTCATCTTTTGGAAACCCTCTTCACTACAAAGGAAATCCATATCTTCTTGAGAAATTGTTGTATGTACTCCTCTATCTTGAAGATGAAGATTCGTATATGCTTCTTTTATTCCTTTAGCTATTTCAGCAGACTTTTCCTCTGAAATAACTAATTTCTGTTGTCCTATTTGATAATTACTCTGATGCCTCTCTGCATAGGCACCCATATAAACATTCATTCCATTAATCTGCATATGTTCTCCATCCTCCTTGAGGTCTTATTAAGTAATTCCATTTACTTACAGTTTCCTACTTCTTATATCGGTACTTAACCGTAAAAACTTTAATCCATTCCAAAACGGGCAATAAATTAAAATTTGTTATTGTTCTGAAAATCGGAATTCTTTCTACCTATCATTATATCGTCACCCAGCTCTTTTTTCATTGTAAATATAATCTTCCTCTTATCCTGTGTTGAATAATCTCAACATGTTTTTTTTTATTTACCCCGGAATTTTCTCTCCCGCTTCCACTTAGAAAGACAGGAGCAATGAACCGAGCTCAAAAAATTTTTTTAAGAAATTTTCAAAAAGCCCGGAAAAACATCTCGGCTCTGAACTTAGGAAGTTAGAAAGGCAAAAAGCCAATCGGAAAGTGAGGTTGAGACTAATGGCACAAACGAATGATTCAGCCAGTGCTATCGACGAAGTTGATGAAGAGCTTATTGATACTCTCATCGCCATCAGCGTTGTAGCAAAGAGACTGGCAGCCAAACTAAGACAATCTAAAGCAAACACAAGTGAAAGTGAGGAACACGAAAATGAGTAAGAAGAATGAAGTAATCACAGCAATTGACACTGTAGTTACAAAGGGTGACGACTTCCTTACAAAGGCAAAGGATTTTATTTCCTGCGTAGAGATCCTGCTTGCAGCAGCTACCGGCCTTAAGGCAGTCCTTGAAAAATACGACGGAGGTGACAAAGATGAGTAAGATGTCAAACCTTGATCTGGTCCTTGATGAGATGATCACCGCTGGCCAGAAAATGATTGAAGCAGCTAATGAATTAAAGGCTATGTTCTCTGAAACTTCAGAGCCTGAACCAAAGAAGGCTACTAAGAAAAAGGAAACTACCGATGAACCTGCTACTGCTCCTGCAGAAACAGAAGCACCTAAGACTTATACCTTCACTGAGGTACGTGGTATTATGGCAGCTCTTTCCGGACAGGGCAAGAAAGCTGAAGCAAAAGCACTTTTACAGAAGTTCGGTGCTAATCGCTTAAGTGATCTTGATGAGAAGGATTACGCAGCATTGGTAGAGGAAGCGCAGGTGATTGCAAATGCCGACTAAACACGCATTTCTCTCTGCTTCCGCTTCTCACAGGTGGCTCAACTGTCCACCATCAGCAAAGCTGTGTGAGTCTCTTCCAGACCAGACCAGTTCCTTTGCGCAGGAAGGCACCGACTGTCATGAGTTGTGCGCATATCTTGTAGAAAAGGCAATCGGTAAGGATGTGAAGGATCCGACAGAGAACTTAACATATTACAACGCAGAAATGCAGAACTGCGCTGAGGAATACTGCAGCTACGTTCTTGAGCAGTTAGAAGAAGCAAAGAAATACTGCACCGACCCTATGGTCTTTATTGAGCAGCGTCTTGATTTTTCTCGCTGGGTTGAGAATGGCTTCGGTACCGGCGACTGTCTTATCTTGGCAGACCAGGTTCTTCAGATAATCGACTACAAGCACGGACTTGGTGTTTTAGTTGAAAGCGACCATAACAGCCAGATGATGTGTTATGCACTCGGCGCTTTGGAAGCCTTCGATGGCATCTATGACATTGACCGTGTAACCATGACAATCTTCCAGCCTCGTCGCGATAACATCAGCACTTGGAGCTGCACTAAGGAAGAACTCCTTAAATGGGCAGATGAAGTATTGGCTCCTACTGCTGCACTTGCTTATGAAGGCAAGGGTGAATTTAAGGCTGGTGAACACTGCCAGTTCTGCAAAGTAAAAGCAACTTGTCGTAAGCGTGCGGAGTTCAATCTTGAATTAGCACAGTATGATTTTGCAATGCCTGACACTCTCGATGAGATGGAAATTGCAGCAATTCTTGAAAAGGTCGACCAGCTTATTGCCTGGGGAAATGATATCAAGGATTACGCATTAGTTCAGGCCCAGGCTGGAACTCACTTTGAAGGTTGGAAAATCGTCGAAGGAAGATCCAATCGTAAGTTCACAGATGAAGCTGCAGTTGCAACCGCAGTTACAGAAGCTGGTTTTGATCCATATGAAAAGAAGCTCCTTGGCATTACAGCTATGAGCAGTCTTCTTGGAAAGAAACAGTTTGATGAGCTCTTGGGTGGGCTCGTATATAAACCACCCGGTAAACCTGCATTAGTACCGGAAAGCGATAAACGCCCGGCTATGAATACAGCAACAGATGATTTCAAAGACAATTAATTAGGAGGAAAAAATAATGTCTAAAGTTCAGAATCCAACAAAGGTAATCACAGGAGTAAACACAAGATGGAGCTATGCAAATGTATGGGATGCTAAGAGCATCAACGGAGGAGCTCCAAAGTACAGCGTATCGTTAATCATTCCAAAGAGCGATACAGTAACTATCAACAAGATCAAGGCCGCTATCCAGGCAGCTTATGAGGAAGGTGAATCAAAGCTTAAGGGTTCCGCAAAGGTATGTCCTGCTCTTGATGTAATCAAGAATCCGCTTCGTGACGGTGACAAGGAAAGACCTGGTGATGAAGCATATGCTAACTCTTACTTCATCAATGCCAACAGCGCTACTGCACCTGGTATTGTTGACGCTGATTGTCAGCCTATCCTCGACCGCTCAGAAGTATACAGTGGTGTATACGGTAGAGCTTCTATCAACCTTTACGCTTTCAACTCTAATGGTAATCGTGGTATTGCCTGCGGTCTTAACAACCTTCAGAAGATGCGTGACGGTGAGCCTCTCGGTGGTAAGTCTAGTGCTGAGTCAGATTTCGCGACAGATGATGATGACGATTTCTTAAGCTAATCACTGTAACCAAGTAACAACCAAGGCGGTGGGTTCGCCTGCCGCCACCTTTATGAAAGACAGGTGACAATCAATGACAATCGAAATGGTAAATCAATTAATTGATGCCTCTATCAGAGGTACACTCCTTGGAATATCATTATTCTTCTGGGGCTTCGGTCTTGTAGCAATCTGGAAGTGGTTCTTCGGAGTAATGAAAAGATTAATCTTCTGGCTCTTCCCTAGCTTATCTAAGAAAAAGGAAACTGCCACAGATAAAGAAAATAAGTAGTAAGCGGGCGGCGGTACCTCACAGTGCTGCTGCCCTGTTTTTATAGGAGGTTCTTATGACAATACAGGAAATGTCTATCGACTTGGAAACATACAGTGATGTCGATATTAAGAAAGGTGGCGTCTACCGCTACTCTGAATCAGAAAACTTCGAGATACTGCTTTTTGCTGTATCAATAAATAATGGACCGGTTACAGTATACGACCTTACATCAGGTGATACTCTTCCTGATGATATCCTGGATGCACTCACAAACGACAATATTATCAAGTGGGCCTTTAATGCTTCCTTTGAAAGAATATGTCTTTCCAACTGGCTCAGAAAGAATTATCCAGAGCGCTTTGTAAGCTACAGCATTCCAGAAGATACTGTTTGCAATTACTTAAATCCAGAGTCTTGGCGCTGCAGCATGGTATGGTCTGCATATATGGGATTACCACTTAGTTTGGAAGGTGTCGGTGCTGTACTTGGACTAAAGGATCAGAAAATGAAAGAAGGTAAAGACCTGATTCGTTACTTCTGTGTTCCTTGCAAACCCACAAAAACCAACGGTGGAAGAACCAGAAATCTTCCTGAGCATGCACCCGACAAGTGGTCTACTTTCAAAGCCTACAATGTACGCGATGTTGAGGTTGAGCTTGCTATCAAAGAACGTTTGGCTAAGTTCCCGGTACCAGACTTTGTGTGGGATGAATATCATATCGACCAGGAAATTAATGATCGTGGCATTGGAATTGATATGGATGTTGTAACTAATGCAATTGCATTTGATGATCGCTCCAAAGGTGAAATCTCAGATCAAATGAAAGAAATGACTGACCTTGATAATCCCAACTCCGTAGCACAAATGAAAGCATGGTTATTGGACCAGGGTCTTGAAACAGATACTCTTGGAAAAAAGGCAGTTGCCGAGATGATTAAAACTGCACCAGATGACCTTGCGCAGGTACTCTCCCTTCGTCAGCAGCTTGCTAAAAGTAGTGTTAAAAAGTATCAGGCTATGGAAAATGCAGTCTGCAAAGATGGTCGTGCTAGAGGTATGTTTATGTTTTATGGTGCTAATCGTACTGGCCGCTGGGCTGGTCGTATTATCCAGTTACAGAACCTTCCTCAAAATCATATGGATGACCTTGCTGAAGCCAGAGAACTTGTTCGCCAGGGTGATTATGATTCATTGGAAATGTTATATGACGATATCCCAGATACATTATCTCAGCTTATTAGAACAGCATTTATTCCTAAAAAAGGATATGAATTTTATGTAGCAGACTTTTCTGCTATCGAGGCTAGGGTCCTCTCCCACTTAGCTGGTGAGACATGGCGTTCAAAAGTATTCAAAGAAAACGGGGATATTTATTGCGCCAGTGCTTCTGCAATGTTTGGTGTTCCAGTTGAAAAGCATGGTCAGAATGCCCACCTTAGACAAAAAGGTAAAATTGCAGAATTGGCACTTGGTTATGGTGGATCTGTAGGAGCATTAAAAGCTATGGGTGCTATTGAAATGGGCCTTACCGAAGATGAATTGCAACCACTTGTCGATGCCTGGCGTGATGCAAATCCAAATATTGTACAGTTCTGGTGGGATGTTGATAATGCAGTAAAGACTGTGGTTAAGCTCCATACAAGAACTGAAACTCACGGTATTAAATTCTTCTGGAAAAGTGGTATGTTATTTATCAAACTTCCATCCGGCAGAACCTTAAGCTATGTAAAACCTAAAATGGGTGAGAATAAATTCGGCGGTGAATCTGTCACTTATGAAGGTGTGGGTTCCACAAAGAAATGGGAACGCTTAGAAAGTTATGGTCCAAAATTCGTCGAGAATATTGTCCAGGCGGTAAGTAGAGACCTTCTTATGAATGCAATGAAAACCCTCTCCCATTGCTTTATTTGCGGCCATGTACATGATGAACTTATCATCGAATGTCAAAACAATGTATCTCTTGATGAGCTTTGTAAACAGATGGCCAGGGTTCCTGACTGGATGCCTGATATTCTACTTAGGGCAGATGGTTATACAACTCCATTTTATAAAAAAGACTAAAGAAATAGCAGCACCGATCATATTAGTATCAGTGCTGCTAATTTTATTCTTCGGACTTTGCTTCAAGTTCTTTTAATGTAACACCTTCTGCAGTCTTCCATTCAACATTTCCATTTGTACTTGCACCACAAACGAATGCGGCTGCTCCAGATGGTGTATTAAATAAAATATCTTCGAGAAGCATGTTTTTAGCATCAATCTTATCTTTGTATTGCTCGCGTTTTTTAATAGCAAACTCCGGACAGCTCTTTGTGAGCTTATCTGCAATACAGCTACCCTTTTTAACTACAAAACCATCCGATGTTCTTATGCCAACTGCCCTAACTCCACTTCTTGTACAGAACAATTCCTGCGTATCTTGAGAAGCAATCTCCTCAATTGAAACCAGAGGAACAAACACCTTATGTCCAAGAGTACCTACAATTACTTTTGCGTAATCGATAAAGTCCTCTAACTCACTCTGCTTCTCCTCAGAAGGATTTCCTGGTGTAGGATCATTTCCATTCTTTACTTCATATCGATTTGCTTCCATTGCAAGCTGGCAAAAACGATGTTCTAAGTAGCTTATCTCAGTAGGTCCAAGTGAATCATTTGATGTTGTAATAGCAATTGCCTCTGTCCAGTAATCTTTTTTAGGATTTCTGTTATGTTCTAATAAACGATTAAGAATACCCTCACCGTTTTTTCTCACTCCGGCTTGACCCACATATACAACGTTTTTATCATTCGACTCATCTTTACCAAATAAAAAATATACACCAGTTTGCTTAAGCTCATCTCGATCCTTACAAGTATCTAGCGATGTTCTCGGTATCTTAAAAGCCAGTCCAGTCCAATTCGCAAGTGTACATTTGATACGACCATTTACATCTCCGTCCATGAGATACATATTTATACTTTTTCCTCTAGGCATTCTCACATCTCCTTATACTAAGGTTGGTTCCTTACTTCTCATTTCACGATAAATAACGCCAGCCAATGCACCCATAATTGCATTGTATTTATTCTTATCCTCAAACAACGATGAATAGCTATCCTGTGACTCCATATAACTATCCATTGCAGCTGTACCAAATGCAGCCGGGAAGATGCTTTCAGTGAAGATTCTCGGATCAGATGTACGTGCAGAGCTCGCAAGCTTCTCATCTCCCATGAGTTTATCATGAAGAGCTCCAAGCATTACCTTGTCACCATCCGTGAAATCGCCCTTGAACTTCTCGTTAATCTTTTCAAGTATTTCATCCAAGGTACTCTTCTCACGCTTACCCTGAACACCCTTCTGCTTTGAAGGTACATACTGTCCATCCATGTTTTCAAGCTGGATTGCACCTTCAAAAGTCTTCTGCAGCTTGTAATACTCAAGCTTCAATTTACCGTCTAAATCTACCGGTTCTTCCTGTTCAACCGGAAGTAATCCAATCAAATAGCTGAGGAATAAATATTCCTTGTGCATATCTTTATCAAACATTCTTACAACCTGAGTCAAATAGCTGTACCATCTGATGAGGCTTCGACAAAGTCTTCTGAACTGATATCTTTCCTCAGGGTTCTTAAGATTGTATCTATCTGCTACAGGCTTAAGAACACTTGTCATTCTACCCATAGCAGTAGCATCCTGTCTGCCAGGCTTATTCCATACTTCAATGAATGCAACAATATCATTTTCATTATATATGGCATAATCCAGAAGCTCTCGCTCAGTCTGGTAGATAAGATCCACATTTACTTCCTGCTCCAGGCTTGTTTCCTGATAGAAAGGCTGGAATGCATCCAGAATATCTTCCTTCTTATTTGCAAAATCCAAGACAAATGTATCTACTTTACCAGGACATGTTCTGTTAAGTCGTGATAATGTCTGTACTGCTTTAACATTCTTAAGCTTCTTATCAACGATCATTGTATGAAGCAAAGGCTCATCAAATCCAGTCTGATATTTCTCAGCAACTACAAGTACATTGAAATTATCATGGAACTCAGCCTTAGTCTGAGTCTCAGATATATGGCTTCCATCCTTACGAACATTCAGACCAGACTCAGTATATTCCTGATCTCCATCCTGAACAGTTCCTGAGAAAGCTGTCAGTACATCCATATCAGCATATTTCTGTTCCTCTATGTATCTCTTGATTTCGTGGAAATAACGTACAGCTGCAAGACGTGAATCTGTTACAACCATCATCTTTCCTCTACCACCAATCTTATGTCTGGTAGTATCACGGAATGTCTCGACAATAATTTGAGCCTTCTGGCTGATATTGTAAGGATGCAACTTTTCATATTTTTTAATGATCTTGGTCGCACGGCTCTCCGGAAGCTCTGGATTCTCTTCAGTGTTCTTTGCAATCTTAAAGCAGGTATTATATGTCATATAATTCTGCAATACATCCAGAATGAATCCTTCCTCTATCGCCTGGCGCATACTGTAAATATGGAAAGGGTGGAATGTTCCATCATCCCAAGGTGTACCAAACATTTCAAGCGTTGCAGCTTTTGGTGTAGCTGTGAATGCAAAGAACGACAAATTCGGATGCTTGCCATGTGTAATCATTTCCTGTACAAGTTTGTCGTTTCTGTCTATTTCATCCTCTGCCTTACCTTCGATTTCTGCATACTCTCTTAGAGCTGCTTCTGTATCAGCAAGAGCAGCCTTTAATTTCATTGCAGAACTACCTGTCTGAGAAGAATGGGCCTCATCAACGATGATGGCAAAATTCCTTCCTGCCACCTTATCTACTTCCTGATAAATTACAGGGAATTTCTGCAGCGTAGTAACAATGATTCTTGCACCGTTATTAATGGCATCACGAAGATCCTTTGAATTTTTATCTTCTCCGATTGTTTCAACTGCTCCTATTGTATGATCAAACCCGGAAATAGTTTCCTGCAACTGAGCATCCAGCACAGTACGGTCTGTAACAACAATTACACTACTGAATACAGATGTATTATCTTCATTGTGAAGTGATGCCAATCTGTATGCTGTCCATGCAATTGAATTTGATTTTCCGGAACCTGCACTATGCTGAATCAGATAATTCATACCTGAACCGTTTTCCTGCACATCTGCAATCAATCTACGAACTACATCAAGCTGATGATATCTTGGGAATATCAGAGCCTTTTTCTTTGTAATACGCTCCGAACCATCAGCCAGAAGCTTCTTATCTTCCTTAACCTGTAAATGGATAAACTTTTGAAGTATATCCATCATGCTGTCCTTCTGGAATACGTACTCCCACAGATATGCTGTAGGATAGCCATCAGGGTTTGCGGGATTTCCTTTACCGCCATCATTACCTGCACCATTCGACCCCTGATTAAACGGAAGGAAGAATGTGTCTTTTCCATCCAACTTGGTAGTCATCCACGCTTCCAACTGATCAACACAGAAGAATCCAAGAATGCGCTTATTAAACTGGAAACAGATTTCTCTCGGATCCCTGTCATACATCCACTGACGCTTAGCATTATCAACGGTCTGTCCGGTGTATTGGTTCTTAAGTTCAAATGCAAATACAGGAATGCCATTTACTGCAATCACCATATCTACAGAATTGTGAGAATCTGTAGAGTAAAACCACTGACGATTTACAGTAATTTCATTCTTAGCATAAAGAGCTGCTGCTGTCTGATTCAATGATGTTTCCGGTCTAAAATAACATACTCTGAATGTAATTCCACGATGCTTAAATCCATGACGCATAACAGCCACAAGACCGTCCATATCACAAGCAGTATTAAATGCCAGACAGAACTTGCGCTCTGGATCCATAGCATTCTGCATAATGAATCTCTTCCATTCAGTAGGCTGTGTCTTCTGAACAAAGCGGATTAAGGTGTCCTTAAAAAGGCCTAGTCCTGGATCATAAGCATCATTATTCTTTGTATAACCGCCTGCAGGCGATAAGAATGACACTTCAATGTCTTCTTCAAATCGCTTTTCAGTAGTAATATCTACGCTCATGACTTAGACACCTCCTTCTTTCCTGTTACATATTCGTAAATCATTGCTGCTCTATATGCTTTGAGTTCACTAACCATTTTTTCTTTTTGGTCGATAATTGAATCTACTTCACCTATCTTTTCATCTAAATAATTCGCAATTGAGCACTGCTCTTCATATGGCGGATTCATTATTTCAAAATGCAAGAATTTATCAGCCTGTAATCTACATCTTCCAAACTCACTAACACCTTGCGCAAGGCTATAGAATATTTCTCTGAAATAGCACATTTGCATAACGTACAGGTAATACTTTTTACTATTTTTTCCTTCATCTTTCATAACAAACACTCTGTAGTCAGGGCTTGTTACCCCATCATATGAAGATATATCAACCCATCCCGTGAGCAAATCCATGTGATTCATTGCAAAATCTCCAATATTCACAAGTTGATACCCGCTATAATCAGATGCCATTTGCCCTTCATTTTTCGATATATCTTTTGGAACGATACCTTTTTGAGTTATCGACAGAACCTGATGACCTTCTTCTCCTGCAATATTTTTTGTTATTGCAAACAATCTTTTTATCTTCTTCATTGACCAATGACTCGGTATCTGCCCGAAAGCCTTATCACCACTATCTTTGAAGTTAATATTTTTATCTAATCCCTTAGTAACTGCATTCTCTATGATATCTTGTCTAAGCAATTTGTACTCATCTATAGAAGCCTCTGTAGCATGAATCATATTATCAATTTCAAGACATTTTTCTTCAATTACCTTCACTATCTCCTTTTGGACATTATTAGGCGGTAACGGTAATTGTATTTTTTTCATGTCAAACCACCCATTTTTAGGTGTTCGCTCGTAACGGGGAACATATCCACGGC
>JAUNIR010000182.1 GCA_030523345.1 Lachnospiraceae bacterium | reverse complement strand
AGCATATTCTGAATTATCTGTAATTCCTGTAAGAATCCAGGCAACACCTTTTGTTTCAGCTTCAACTCTAACCTCTTCGTTCATAAAAACCCCTCATTTAGGATGCTTTTTTCAAATCACTCTGTAATTCACCCTCATCAGTAGCCAAATCTGTTTTAACCTCGGTAATTTCTTCATTTTTACCGATAAACAGAAGACTTAAATCTTCTTCGCACCTATTAAAATATTTGCATGTCACACAAAAATGATTGCATTGGCTTTCTTTGCCGCTAAACCTGACCTTAAGCCAGTAAATAAACCTGTTCATATGTACACTCCTTTATTTTATGTAAACCTATTGGCTGATTAACCCCTCTTTTTTCCCTTGTATGATGTAAGAATACACCCCTACGTGTCCTATAAGTTGGACAGTGCTCTCACTAGGCTCCAGAAAATTGAAAAATATCACCAAAAACCACCAAAAATAACACCCAAAAGTAAAAATAAAGATATGAATGGAGATAATTGCAATAAAAAAAACATCTGATTCAACAACTCTAAATATGAGTAAGAATCAAATGCTTTAATATAATAAATATTTATTTTATGGATAGCCTATACTATGATTTTTTACCTACAAACTTTGCTACTTTACCCGCCACCATAACTGCGCCTACTGCTAGTGTGCCTACTGCACCTCCTGCTTTCTTTAGTGCATCAACATTTCTCTCTCTTTTTTCGGTATTACACATAGGACAGTTTCTATGTTTACCATTATCCATTACTTTACTGCACGTTTTGCATTTATAAATTGTGGCGTTTGCACAGTTAGGGCAATACTTTTCTGTTCCTTTTAACTTTTGACCACAGTATTCACACTTCCAACTCATTAAGCAATCTCCCCCTTTGACATTTCTAAGACATATTCATGAGGCTTTACTAATAGCTCTCTTGTTTTCTCTATTCTAGACGGTAGCTCATTTTTTCTGATGTCCCAAACACCCTCGAATGTTTTTTCATTTGGATCTGCAAGATACAAAATATGAGCCTTTTCGTCAGGTAATGTTCTCTCTAGAAAGTTTTTATAATCATCAAGTACTGTTGTCAATGCAGAGTACTCACCTTCTTTGTAGTATATTGCTGCCTTGAGAGTTGCAGCTTTATGAATTGCCTGGAAAGATGAGTTAATTATAAACATTTTTTCTTTGAGCTTTTCAGATTTTATTCCGACAAAACGACCTTTTTCTTCATTGTACCCTTCACATATCGTATTTATTTCATGTATCAATGATGCCTGTAGAGATGAAGTCGCATTTGTTAACGCCATAATTGCTGAAGTTGTAAGATTTTTCTTTACATCTTCATCTGTTACAGACAAAGCCTCTCTATAAATAGCTTCCCCACTAAGGAACATAGCCAACCTATCATTATGCTGGCCTATAAGTACATCTTCCATTGCAACAGACATATCTTGTAGCTTTTCCGATATGCTGCGCAGCTGCTGTTGTACAGCCATTCCTTGCATTGCTGATGCAAGACCAGCTGGGGTTATATTCTCACCTACTTCTTCCCACTTTAAATCAGCAATTGCTTTAATTGTACCTTTCTTGTCTACAACAACTGCCTTGAATACGCCATCAGCACTCTTATTTTTCATTAATTTATATGTGCCTTTAGCTATTTTTTCTTTCACCTCATCTGAGAGCACAAGCTGAAGTCTTTCTGTTTTCTTCATGCCGTTTGCCATTTCTGCAATTACAGGTGAAGAGTTTAAAATCGATTGCATAATAACCTGTTGTTCTTCAAGCAGTTTTCTATCAACGATATCAAAAATCTGATTAGCTAACCCACCTTCTTTATATTCCATTAAGCCTGTAGATTCGTCAACAAACCATAACAAGTTATCTTCTCTTAATACAACATCTCCCATATGTGCTCCTAAATATACGCAAATACAATTATTATTTATTTTACACTTATTTTAAATCTTACCATTCCATCATACTACATAGTCAAATATAAATCACCCTGAGCTTCAATTTCTTCTTTTGACAGGGTTGCAGGCTTCATTGCACCACAATCTATCATCCTCTGGTATCTTTCTCTGCCTACCTGATTCATAAGTCTTCTGAATATCCATTGTAAAATACCGTTTATATACTTATTAGCAGTATATTTTTGATAGAAGAGTTCATACTCATCCGTTATCGGATGTCTCGCCCCACCAGCAGCTGTTGGATTAATTAGTTTTAAATCCACAACTAACCATACAAATTGCAATTGTCTAAAACAAAAACATACAAACATATCTTCAACCATATTTATCCTCCAACTGCTTTATTATCATTTCATGATCCTTACGACTTAAATATCCTTTTGTCTTATTATGAATAGTTCTATATGCCATACCGGTTGGATCTTCTAGTATTTCCCAGTCATCAGCCTCTGTAGAGTACATATAAGAGGTAAACTCTTCGTCATCTATAACACCCTCATATACAGGATTTTCAATACTACAAGGCCAATAATAGACACGACCAAACGTAAGACCCATACAATCATTGCTGCTTTTACCTATATATCGAAGTACGGACCAATTCTCTTTTACATTCAACTTAAACATTTCAGCCTTAAACTCAGTAAACATCTTTGAAACATCAGGCTCTGTAAAATATCGCTTCGCAAGTTTGTCTATTTCTGAATAGTATTCC
>JAUNIR010000054.1 GCA_030523345.1 Lachnospiraceae bacterium | reverse complement strand
AGTCTTGCCGAATTCATAAAGTCCGAAATCGAGGCATCTATTTCTACAACTGTCTTCAGTTCTTTTCCTGTTAAATATATCGAAACAAGCGGATAGCCCACATTACCATCAGGACCTGTTCCCAATGAAAAAACAGAGAACACGTCATCAACATTAATATTCCCCTTAAGGATTGTATCTCTCACAACTCCCGCCGGTACTACTGAAATGTCAAAAGGTTTTTCCTGTCCAGTAGGTGTAAGATTTGCCTCATATCTAAGTGCATCAGACAGAAGATTGCCAAGCTTCGTCTCTGTATGATAATCATACATGTCCTGAACACTTTCAAATTCTATGTTGTCATTTATAGTAATTATATCTTTGGACTTAATATTATATGGAGCAAGTATTTTCTTATCAAATAACTCACATACTCTATCAATTTCTGCTAATACTTCTGGATTCTCACTAAATTTTTCATCCATCAGCACCAACTCATAATTATTTAATTCCCATCTGCCATTTGGCTTATAAGACAAAGAAACGTCTCCTGTATACAAGCCATATGCTCCACAGCTTACAATATGTGTATCTCCAACTTCAATGGATTCAAAAAGTTCTGTATGAGAGTGTCCACTTATGAGTAAGTCAATATCTGGAACCTCCTTTGCTAGAATCTCATCTTCAGTTTTACCAAGCACACTACCTGTACCACTATGCGATAGACATATAATCATATCTGGATTTTCTTTTTCTTTGATTAAATCTACCGTCTTTTTTACAGATTCGATTGTATCAAGAAACGTAAGCTCACATGTAGGGGCACACTTAATTGCATCATACCCAAGTACTCCTGTAATGGCTATTTTAACGCCATTTTTATCAATAATTGCATACTGATTAATGCCATACTTATCCATTCCAGACTTTAGGTTTTTTGTGTATTCGTCACTAGCATTCCAATCTATATTACAGTTAACAAATGCAGGTCTTTTATCATATTTATTGGCGGCAACTTCATACATGTCAGAAAGTGCTTTGGCGCCATAATCAAACTCGTGATTTCCATATGTAATAGCATCATATCCGGCTTCACATAGAAATGATAGTTCTACTGCTTCTGTATCCATAAGCGCCTGAGATAGAGTACCCATTACAATATCTCCACAATCGACTAAAACAGTATTAGTGTCCTCTGCTCTTTTTTCATCAATAAGTGTCTTGAGTCTAGCTACACCGCCGACATTAATCTGACGGCCATTAACGCGTTCTTCATAACATAAAATATTCGAGTGAATATCCGATGTAAACAAGACATTAATATTAGTGCCACTATCAAGTGCATAAGTCTCATGTATTCCTGTTAACGTTACAATACAGGTTATTAATATTCCTAGTATGTATTTAGACATATATTTCTTATTCATTAATTAGAACTCCAATTTATTATTATTCGCCTGAATCTTCATATCTCGGGCATTTTCTATAACAGCATCTGTTATAGACACTCCTCCTAGCATTCTTGCCAGTTCTTCTATAATTTCTGTATCCTTAAGACATTTGATACTCGTCACAGTTCTATTATCAACTGTTTCTTTTTTTATCTCATAATGGTTATCTGCCATAGCTGCGATCTGTGGTAAATGTGTAACAACTATAACCTGGTGATTTCTCGAAATCTGTCCAATCTTTTCAGAAACTTTCTGAGCTGCGCGTCCGCTTATTCCTGTATCTATTTCATCAAATATAAGCGTAGGTATTTCATCTTTCTTTGCCATAACACTTTTGATCGCTAACATAATACGGGACATTTCACCTCCCGATGCCACCTGTGCTAATGGCTTAAGCTTTTCCCCCGGATTCGTACATACAAAAAGTTCCACATCATCGTATCCAGAGCTTGTAATATTATCTTCATCCTTTGTGACTCTTATCTCAAACTGAGAATCAAGAAAGTTAAGGTCTTTAAGTGCATTAACAATCTGTGAAGAAATGTCCTTTGCTCCCATCATACGAATGTCTGATATTTCTTCACAATATACTAATAATTCTTTTTTTAATTCGCCTACTTTTTTCTCAAGATTAAGTCTATACTCATCAATATTATTAAGCTTATCAATCTCTGAGGCAATTCTGTCTCTATTTATAAGTATAGATTCTACCGAATTTCCATATTTACTCTTAAGACTATTTATTACATTAAGTCTGTTTTCCACTTCATAAAACTCGCTATCAGAAAAATCCAGCGAAGATTCGTAATCGGCCACCATTCTATTAAAATCATTAAGAATACTATCTATATCTGTAAGAACAGTCTCTAGTTCTTTAGCCTCATCATCAAGATCAGAAATCATTCTTATCTGTGAAAGCGCTCTTCCTACTCCTGCACCTGCTCCATTATCTTCATAACCAGTTAATCTGTGAGCTAAAGTAACTGACTCAGCAATCTTTTTTGCGCTACTCATCTTCTTATAGAGACGTTCTAATTCTTCATCCTCGCCTTCTGATAACGATGCTCCGTCTATTTCGTTAATCTGATATGTAAGATACGAAAGCTGCTTATCGCTTTCTGAAATATCAATGTTTTCAAGTTCGGCAAGCGATGCTTTGTAGTTTACATAACATTCCTTAAGCTTCGCTAATTTACTATCTAATTTATCCTCAAGAAAACTATCTAATAATTTATGCTGTGACGCTTTTGATAACAGTGACTGATTGTCATGTTGCCCATGAATATCTAATAAATCCGCAGCCAAAATCTTTAATGTAGCTGCTGGAACTGTTTCTCCATTTACTCGTGCCACTGACTTTCCAGAAGCAATCTTTCTTGAAAATATAATTTCTCCATCTTCATATGGGATGTCATATGATTTTAATTTCTCAATAATTGAATCATTGTCAATGGAAAATGTAAGTTCTGACAAAGCATAATCAGTATCTTCTCTAACAACGTCTTTTGATACCCTATGTCCAAGAGCAAAATTAACTGCATCAATAATAATTGACTTTCCTGCTCCCGTCTCTCCCGTCAAAACATTAAATCCTTTATATAAATCTATTTCAACTTCGTCTATTAACGCAAAGTTTTTTACATGTATATTTCTAAGCATATTCCCTTACTTTCTAAACTATTAGATGTAATTTTTCTATTACATCTTTTGCCTGTTTTACATCTTTTGTGGCACACATAATTGTGTCATCTCCTGCAATAGATCCTATAATTTCTGGGATCTTTAGGGAATCTAGGGCGGCAGCTACAGCCATTGCCATTCCAGGTACAGTTTTTATGACCACTATATTGCTTGCATCCTCCATACCTGTTACAGCATCCTTCAATACTCTTGTATATTTATCATCTCTTTCATCAAAGGTTCCAACTTCTTTTTTATACTTTTGATGTCCACCTTTTGTTTTAACCTTTATAAGTTCCAATTTCTTAATATCTCTTGATACCGTAGCCTGAGTTACCAAAAAACCTGCATCATTAAGAAGCCCAGCAAGTTCTTCCTGGGTTTCAATGTCATATTTTTCAATTAATTCAATTATTTTTTCATGACGCTTGTTTTTCATATGTTCTCCGCTTAACTTTTATCTATCAGACATCTTTCTTGAAAGTACTTCAAAGAAGCTACCCGAATTAAGCTTGATAATTTTTGTTTCTGTATAAGCTTTTCTAATTGTCACCTTATCTCCTGCACTCATAGGGCATGCCTTATTGCCATCAAATGCTACTTCAACAGATGTATTTGGCTTTGATGATTCTCCTAAAAGCTCTATTTCTACTTCATCATCAGCCGAGAAAACTATCGGACGCACATTTAAGCTGTGAGCACATATTGGTGTTAGTATTATAGATTCAGAATAAGGTGCTACAATAGGTCCTCCAGCAGATATGTTATACCCGGTAGAACCAGTTGGCGTAGCAATAATCATACCATCCGATGAACATGTATATAAAACACGACCATTAACAGATACTTTAAAATCAAGAGTTCCAAGAGTGCCCCTTCTTGCTATTACAACATCATTTAATGCATGAACCGTTGCCATCTTGACTGAAGCAAGAGTCGTCTGACCAGAAAGCATCATACGCGACTCGATTTCAAACTCATCATTAATTAGCTTCTCAAGTGCTTCAAATACCTTATCTTTTTCAACTTCACATAGGTATCCAAGATTTCCTATATTAACACCAAGAATAGGGATACCTTTCCTGCCTGCGATATCGGAAATCTGAATTAAGGTTCCATCTCCTCCTAGAGAAATAATAGCATCAACATCATCCTTAATCTTAGATACTATTCTGCTTTCTTCATTTTCATCTTCAAAAACTCTCTCGATTCCTGAATAATCGCACTTTTTTCCACGAAGTTCTAAAAACTGCTTGATAGCTTTAGTCTTCTCGAGTCCTTTGTCTTTTACTTTGTTGGCTATAATATAAAAATTATTCATTAAACGCCTCACTAACTGTATTTGCTGCATTAACAAATACACCTTGCTCAAGTTTTTCTTTCGTCAAGTATAGCAGATACTCGATATTTCCTTCTGGTCCCTTAATAGGTGAATAAGAAAGTCCCTTAACAAAGAAACCTGTGTTCTCCGCAAACTCTATAATTTCTCTAATAACTTTAATATGAATTTTTTTTTCCTTTACGACACCTTTTTTATTTAGATGTTCTTTACCAGCTTCAAACTGTGGCTTGATTAGACACACCATTTCTCCATCATCAGCTAAAATATCAAACGCCACCGGCACAATGTGTCTTAGAGAGATAAAAGACACATCACAACTTGCAAATCTAGCAAGTTCGCTCACTCCCGCGACTATCTCAAGATTATTGTAAAATTCCTCAGACTCAAGATATCTAAAATTAACGCCCTCGAGAGATATGACTCTTTCATCGTTACACAGTAATTCATCAAGCTGATCATGTCCAACATCCACAGCATAGACAAGCTTTGCCCCATTTTGAAGCATACAGTCTGTAAAGCCTCCTGTAGACGCTCCTATATCGAGGCATATCTTTCTATCAAGGTTAACTTTAAACTGATTTATCGCCTTTTCAAGCTTATATCCGCCTCTGCTAACAAACTGGCACACTTCACCTCTAATTTCGATATCTGCTTCTTCATCGACAATATTTGCAGGCTTGGTTTGCATAATATTATTTATGTAAACTGAGCCGTTTTTAATCAGTTCTTTTGCCTTTTCTCTTGATTTTGCAAAACCTCTGTTTACTAAAATAATATCTAGTCTGTCTGTCACTTAAATTCCCACTCTATCTGCAATTATTCTATTTACAATAGAATCTGCATCAATTCCAGTCTCCTGCTTGAGTACATCTACATTACCATGTTCGATGTATTCATCTGGAAGACCAATATTTGTCACATTTATGTTTAATTGCTTTTTTATAACATAATCATTTACTTTTTCACCATAACCTCCTGAAAGTACATTCTCCTCTAATGTAACAATCAGCTTATGGTCCTTAGCAATGAGGTCAATTGTATCCTCATCAATTGGCTTAACAAATCTCGCATTAATAAGTGAGCATGAATAGCCTCTGTCCTTAAGCATAGCTCGTACTTCTTCTGCTGTCTTTACCATTGATCCGATAGCAAATAAAGCTATATCCTCTTCCTCATATATAATTTCGCTCTTTCCTAGCTCTATCGGCTTTCTATACTCCTCAAGTCCAGAATATGCAACGCCTCTTGGATACCTTATCGATACTGGTGAATCCATTGTAAGAGCAAATTTTAACATATCGGAAAGTTCCCATTTGTTTTTAGGTGCCATTACAGTCATATTTGGAATAGATGACATATAAGACAAATCAAAAATACCCTGATGAGTTTCTCCATCAGCCCCAACAAGTCCTGCCCTATCTATTGCAAATATGACAGGAAGGTTCTGAATACATACATCATGAACTATCTGGTCATAGGCACGTTGTAAGAAGGACGAATATACAGCAACAATAGGTCTATATCCACCCATAGCAAGCCCTGCAGCAAATGTAACTGCATGCTGCTCAGCAATACCTACGTCAAAAAATCTATCTTTATATTTAATCGAAAATCTTCTAAGACCAGTACCATCTGCCATGGCTGCGGTAATAGCACATACCTTTTTATTTCTCTCTCCAAGCTTAAACATAACTGTAGAGAATATATCCTGATAGTTAGCTACTGTCCTATTATTTTTGGGAAGTCCTGTTTCTATATCAAAAGGCTCAGCTCCATGAAATCTTGCTGGCAGTCTTTCAGCTATTTCATATCCCTTTCCTTTTTTAGTAATAACGTGGACCATAACACATTTTTTAATTTTCTTGGCCTCGTTAAATACCTTAACCATCTCACTAACGTTATGTCCATCGACTGGTCCAAGGTATGTTATTCCCATATCCTCAAAAAACATTCCATTAGGAACAAATATCTGCTTAACTCCAGATTTGTACTTCTTAAGCTTGCTTACGACGCCATCGCCACCTGGGACCTTATTAAGAGCATTTTCAAGTCCCACTTTAAATCCAACATATGAGTCAGCAGTTCTTATAGAATTAAGATAATTAGACAATCCGCCTACATTTTTAGAGATAGACTGATTATTATCATTCAGCACAATTATATAATTTGTCTTAAGCGTAGCCGCATTATTCATCGCTTCATAGGCCATTCCACCTGTAAGCGATCCATCACCGATTACTGCAACAACAGTATTATCTCCACCCGCTAAGTCTCTTGCCTTAACAAGTCCAAGTCCGGCCGATATTGACGTAGAACTATGCCCTGTATTAAATGTATCACAATCACTTTCGTCGGTTTTTGGGAACCCTGCCATTCCGCCAAACTTACGTAGTTTCTCGAATCCCTCTCTTCTTCCAGTTAATAACTTATGAGTATATGACTGGTGGCCAACATCCCATATAATTTTATCTTCTGGTAGATCTAATGATAAATGAAGTGCCATTGTAAGTTCTACCGCTCCTAAATTAGAACCAAGGTGTCCCCCATTTTTACTTATCTTATCAACAAGAAAGTCACGTATTTCTGCAGCAAGATCACCGTAAAGTTCTTCATCTACTGCTTTTATATCATTTGGTTGTTTAATCTGATCTAAAATCATAATCGCTTCTTCTTTTTATTTCTCTCTAGATACTAATGAAATTATAAGTTCTCTTAAAAATTCATTTTTTTTGCTAAGCAAATCATAGCTATCTATTGCTATCTCTGAATATTTCTTAACATCCTCTTCAGACTGTTCTAAGCCAACTAGGTTTACATAAGTTGTCTTGTTGTTCTTCTCGTCTGACCCAATAGGCTTACCAAGTACTTCCTGTGTACTTGTAACATCCAATATATCGTCTTTTATCTGAAATGCTACTCCAACATTCTCACCTATTATAGATAAAAGTTCTATATCTTTTTCCGGAGCTCCTGCTAAAATTCCACCAGCCATAAACGCTATCTGTAGAAGGGCCGATGTTTTGAGTCTGTGGATAAACAAAATTTCTTCTAACGTATTAGCCTTCTTTAAGTTTTCTGACTCCACGTCAAACACCTGTCCACCAACCATTCCATATATACCAGACTTAGATGCCATTAACTTGAGAGCCTTAAGAATACAAACTGATTTTTCTGGAGATTTATTCAATGAACAATTTAAAGCAACTTCAAACGCTCTATTTAGTAACGCATCTCCTGTAAGAATAGCCATATCCTCACCATACACAATATGGCATGTTTTTCTGCCTCTTCTGTAGTCGTCATTGTCCATTGCTGGCAAATCATCGTGTACCAATGAATATGTATGTATCATTTCAAGAGCTGTCATGAAGCACTCAATAATATCAGCATCATCTCCCCCAAACATTGAATATACTTCCTGCATTATTAATGGTCTGAGTCTCTTTCCTCCACCCATTAATGCGTAGTTCATAGCTTCAATGACTGTATGCTGATATCCTTCTTCCCTCAAAACACCTTTTCTTGAAAGGACATCCTCAACATGCGCAACCTTGTTATTCAATACTTCATAAAAATCATTACTCATCACTCAATACATCCTCAACTCCAAGTATCTGAATCTGCTTTTCAACTGTATCAATCTTGTCACTGCAATGTTTTAATATTTCCATTGATAATTTGTATTTTTCAAAAGATTCTTCTAATGAAATGTCTGAATCTGACATTTCGTTCATAATCTCTTCTATTTTTTCAAAGCCTTCTTCTAGTGAAAGTTCTTCGATGTTTAATTTATCTTTACTCATAACTCGCCTGCCTTAATATTTGTAACAACAGTAGTAACCTCACCATCTTTAAGAAATAATGATAGTTCATCTCCTGATTTTACATCTGCAACTGTTTTTACTGACTTGCCATTATTTCTTACATATGCATAACCCTTAGACAACTTTTCAAGTGGTGATAAGGCTTTCATCTGTTCTATTAACAGCTCATATTCATGTTTTTTACTATTTAGAATATGCGTCATTAATTCTCTAAGTCTTTCATCCGTCCTTATAAGCCTCAATCGTTTATTATTAAGCTCATAAACAGGATTAAGCTTATCGACCATTAACTTTGCTCTATCTAACTTTAATCTTTCGGATGCTATTCTGTTAGTCATCCTACTTCTAATTGTTCTCTCAGTGTCCTCAAGCTTTTTACTAAAATCCGCATATGAAAACACGGTAAGTTCAGCAGCTGCAGAAGGCGTAGGTGCTCTAAGGTCTGCTACATAGTCTGCAATTGTTGTGTCTGTTTCATGACCTACAGCTGATACTATTGGTGTTTTGGCATTGAATATTGCCTCTGCAACTATTTCTTCATTAAACGCCCATAAGTCTTCTATAGATCCGCCACCTCTTCCGACAATCATAACATCGACTCCATAATCATCAAGTGCTCTAATTGCCTTTACAATAGATGGTGCAGCCCCATCACCTTGAACTATTGCGGGGAATAAATATAACTGTACATAAGGATTTCTTCTTTTTGTAATATTTATAATATCCTGAATAGCCGCTCCAGTGCTTGCCGTTACTATACCTATCTTTTTTGCATACTTTGGGATAGGTTGCTTATATTCAGGCGCAAACATACCTCTCTCTTCAAGCTCTGACTTAAGTTTCTCGTATTTTTCATATAACTGTCCCTCTCCATCCAACACAATATTAGATGCAAGCATCTGATATTGGCTTCTAGGACCATAAATGCTTATGCTTCCAAAACAGATAATCTGCTGTCCCTCTTTTAGGGTAAACTTAAGACCCGTCGCTTTTTTGCCGGCATACATCACACAACCTAATGTTCCGGCTTTATCTTTCATTGTGAAATATATGTGACCTGAAGGATGGTATGTAACATTTGATACCTCTCCCCTTACATAAACAGATCGCAGCATAAAATCCTGCGAAAACATGTTTTTAATATATGTAATAATATACTCTACAGAATAAATATTTTTATTCATAATTAAGAATTTAATTAATTCGCAAGTTTTGCAAGAATACCATTAATGAATGAATATGATTCATCCCTTCCAAATCTCTTAGATAATTCTACTGCCTGATCAATAGCAACTGATACAGGAATATCATCATCAAATTTAATCTCATAAATTGCTAATCTTAAAATAGTAAGTTCTACCTTACCAATTCGTTCGCTTGACCAACCTTTTGCCGTTTCGCCAATAATGTTATCAATTTCAGAAATATGATTAACTATATCATCAAACTTATTTCTGATATATTTTTCTTCTTCTTCAGAAAGAGCAACTTCCTTATAGTCGTTCTCATCTGTATCAAGAGTAGGCGCCTCCATAAACAGTTCAATCTGTTCAGGCATATCTTCCGCCTTATTGAACTCCACTCTAAATAATAGCTTAAAAATCTGTTCTCTAATCTGAGATCTCTTCATGCTGTCCTCTTATAAATATTAAATCTGAGCTGTATTAACACCAGCAATTCTAATATTAACGTCTGTTACTTCAAGTCCTGTCATATTTTCAATAGAGTTCTTAACCCTATCCTGTACCTTCTTACATGTTGTTGGAATATTAAATCCATACTGCATAATAAGTGCTAAATCTACTGATACAATACCGTCAATAATAGCAACTCTAACTCCCTTTGATGCAGACTTAACACCAACTTTAGTCATAATCTCATTAGCAGCGTTTCCAACTGTATCATAAACGCCCTCTGTTTCCTTTGCGGCAAGAACTGCAATGTTAGCAACTACTGAATCGGCGATTCTAACTTCTCCCAAAACTTCATCTGAAATCTGAACACTTTTCTGAACATTCTTCTCGTTATCTACTGACATATTAAAACCTCCTCTATACAGGTTATATTACTTGATTTGTTTTTATTAAAATGAGCCTATATTTTGCTCACGACATACACTATTATTATACCACATTCCTTTTAAATATAAAACGAAATCCTACATGCATCTCTGAACTGAACATAATTAACCGTAGTGGAACCTTTCAGATAATCGAATATTCCATGGTTTTCTACCAAATGATTATAAAGCGCCGAATATACATTAGCATTTGAGCATTTTAAGGTGACAACTTTTTCATCCATTTCTCTTGCCCTATCAAACGCTGCCATAATAACATCCGTATTAATCTCAGTCAGATATAATCCTTCCCTAACATAATAATTATCTCTCATCGAGTCGCAAATAGGACGAGTAATATTGTCTTTAAAAACATGTGTTTCCTTTATCTCGTCGTCTGTTACACATAAATAATCATAGTTAATTTCAGGCGCCTCAAAATCTCCTGTATTATCCTCTATCATATAGCTGGCATCGCCCCATGTAGCATCAACCTGATAATAGTTATCATCTATTCTAACTATATTCCATACGTGAGCTTCAGTACCTTTTACTATTCCCTCGCACAATATGCAGAACACGCCCATTCTATTTAATATGAGCTGCATTGATTTGGCATAACCCTGGCAGACTGTTCGTCCCTCTGTCACCACACTTAGGATATTCTGGTTGTTTTTAGCCGCCATATCATACTCTGTATTCTTAATGAGATACTCATACACGTATTTAACTTTCTCGTAGTCATCCACAGGGCCATCATACGAAGACATACACTTATCAACATATTCATCGACTAATTTTTCATTCGCCTCTACTTCGGATGCATTCATAGTGTAATTACCTGATAATGTAATCTTTTCGATCTTGTTACCACGCATATATTTTGTAAATGAATATCCTGTAACATAAAAAATTTCCGGATGGTCAAGCATTACATAATTAAAAGCTTTCTCAATTTCATCTGGGTCTTTTGTGGAAACCTTGGTGTCTTTTGATAATGTACTAATGATGCTATAAATTTCTGTATAAATGATTTTCTCGTCATCATTCAATTCATCGTAAGCATAGTACTTTAGGCCATCGTTCTTAACGAGCTCCTGGCTCGCCTTTGCAAGATCTTTGGCAGGAAGTTCTGCCGTTTCATCATTACTATCATCAAGCTCTTCAACTTTTTCGACAATAATAATATCGCGTGATATGTTATTATCAAGATCTATCTTCTGAGTTTGTTCTGTGTCAGCCTTAAAAAAAGATAAATTTTCACACCCTGTAAAAATGGATAAAACCATCACCATTGCAACAGCAAAAGATATCGCACGTTTTTTATTAAGTTTTCTAATTTTTAGAGAACTCTGCAAGTTTCAATCCCTCGTTACGTTCAAGCACCATACCCACAGACCACGCATTAACAAATAATAACAATGGGTTGCCTTTAATATCCTGTATACGTTTCATATCTGATGTTCCTGTAATCTTAGAAACATCTATTTCATCCTTATTCTCAATCCACCTAATATGCTCGTATGGAAGATTTTCCATCTTGATTTCAACATTATATTCATTTTCCAGACGATATTTTAATACTTCAAACTGGAGCACACCAACAACGCCTACTATAACTTCCTCCATACCAGTTGATAACTCTGTAAATATCTGTATCGCACCTTCCTGAGCTATCTGCGTAATTCCTTTAACAAATTGCTTACGCTTCATTGTATCAATCTGTCTTACTCTAGCAAAATGTTCTGGAGCAAATGTAGGAATACCTTCGTATTGGAACTTATCACTAGGCATGCAGATTGTGTCTCCAATTGAGAAAATGCCTGGATCAAATACTCCGATAATATCTCCTGCATAAGCTTCATCAACTATATGTCTTGAGCTTGCCATCATCTGTTGCGGTTGCGAAAGTCGCATCACTTTACCACCCTGTACATGTTTAACTTCCATTCCAGCATCAAACTTACCAGAACAAATTCTCATGAAAGCAATACGATCTCTATGAGCCTTATTCATATTAGCCTGAATCTTAAATACAAAAGCAGAGAATTCCTTTTCCGTAGGATTAATAAGTCCAACGTCCGCTTGCCTAGAAAGTGGTGGTGTAGTCATCTGAAGGAAATACTTTAGAAATATTTCAACACCAAAGTTAGTTAGCGCTGAGCCAAAAAATACTGGTGAAAGTTCCCCTTTATCAACAAGAGACTGGTCAAACTCAGCTCCGGCCCCATCTAACAAATCTATTTCATCAAATAACTGCTGTTTTGCATCATCGCCTATATATTCTGTTAACTTTGCGTCATCTTCTATATCAATAATTTCTGCATGACCTTCTTTTGTTCCTTTTTCTGTATCTGAAAAGGTAACTACACTCTTAGTATTACGGTCATACACACCCTTAAATCCCTTACCTGATCCTATAGGCCAATTCACCGGACATGTTGCGATACCAAGCTCATTTTCAATATCATCAAGCAGGTCAAATGTATCATTCGCATCTCTATCCATTTTATTTATAAATGTGAAAATAGGTATATGACGCATCACACATACCTTAAAAAGCTTACGTGTCTGCGCCTCAACACCTTTAGATGCATCGATAACCATCACCGCTGAGTCGGCAGCCATAAGAGTTCTATATGTATCTTCTGAAAAGTCCTGATGTCCAGGTGTGTCAAGAATATTAATACAATAGTTATCGTAATTAAATTGAAGTACTGAAGAAGTAACTGAAATACCTCTTTCCTTCTCAATTTCCATCCAGTCTGACACCGCATGCTTGGCTGTAGCTTTACCCTTTACCGAGCCTGCAAGGTTTATGGCGCCACCATAGAGAAGGAATTTCTCTGTAAGTGTTGTCTTACCCGCATCAGGGTGTGAAATTATGGCAAATGTTCGTCTTTTATTAATCTCTTTATCGTACATTTTACTAACTATTAGGATTATATGTTATTTAGTATCCAATAAACGGGACACGTCGTCCTAATACTAACTCCTTTTATAAAAATCTAAATTTATAATACTGATTTTCCTTCAATAGTGCTCTTAACATTAAGATAGTCAAGCACTGTAGCCCCCATGTCTGCAAACGTCGTATGAGTTCCAAGATTCCTTGGTGTTATATTTTTTCCATACATGATAAATGGAACATATTCCCTTGTATGATCCGTGGTTTTAGTGTATCCCGGATCACAGCCATGGTCTGCTGTAATCATTAAAATGTCGTCATCCCTCATTTTGCTAATGATTTCTGGAAGCCTGTTATCAAAATATGCAACAGCTTTAGCATATCCATCTATATCTCTTCTATGTCCATAAAGCATGTCATAATCTACAAGATTGGTAAAAATAAGTGATGCGTCATCTCTGTCCATATAATCAAGGGTTTTGTTAATGCCGTCCTCATTTCCCGTTGTATATACGTATTCTGAAATACCAACTCCTGCAAAAATATCTTTGATTTTACCTACTGCCAAAACCATTTTTGATGCATTTATGATATCGTCAAGCATAGTTGTTTTTGGTGGTTCTAGCGAGAAGTCATGACGGTTAGACGTTCTTGTATAATTTCCATTTCCTTTTCCGACAAACGGTCTGGCAATTACACGTCCAACTCCTGTTTTTCCTGTCAATATCTTACGAGCTATTCGGCACGCCTCATACAGCTCCTCAAGCGGAACAACTTCCTCGTGTGCTGCAATCTGAAAAACCGAATCCGCAGATGTATACACAATCCATTTTCCAGTTTCAACATGTTCATCTCCATATTCATTTATAACTGTCGTTCCAGAATATGGTTTATTGCAAAGAACACCTCGCCCCGTGAGTCTTTCAAACTCATCTAATGTCTCCTGTGGAAATCCATCAGGGAATGTAGGCAATGGTTCAGGAGAAATCACCCCGGCAATCTCCCAATGTCCAATTGTCGTATCCTTGCCCATTGAAGCCTCTTGCATACGTCCATAAGCAGCAGTAGGCATTGTTTCTTCTTCTGTATAATTTAATTCCTTAACACCATCAATGTTAAAAAATCCCATTTTCTTAAGATTATCTGCTTTAAAATACTTACTTGTAGTACAGCTTCTAAGCGTATTTGTTCCCAAATCGCCAAACTTTTCAGCGTCTGGTTCCTCTCCTATGCCAAAGCTGTCCATAACTATCATAATTACACGTCTATCCATTCATGCCTCCCATATAATTATGTAAACTACTCCTCTGTTTCACTATGGTCTTGCGCTTCATCTGCTGCATACTCTTCCAACGCTTCATCCTCAGTGACAACATCGTCATAGTCATCTTCATCTTTACAATCTAAAGCGTTATCTGGATTTTCACCAAGATCAAGCTTGCCACCAGGGTATCTTCCTATGACATAATTTCTAAGTGCATCATATAAAAACAAAAAGCCACACACAGAAAACAACACTATCGCTATTGTAATAATTATTTGCATATTTGAAGTCTTAACCGTTGAAAAATCATCTACAAGACCTTTTGCAAGATACAAAAGATAGGCTCCAACTATTGCCCTGCATCCAAGCGAAAGCTGATTTGGGAGCTTATTTGTGTATGCAGGTTCTCTATTTCCAAATATAAACAATTTGATTTTTTCCATCTCAATCTCCTTGATTTGCACACTTTTACTCAATTTTATATTATAGCATTATTTACAAATTCTTGGGAGAGTTTTTTGTGCAAAATAAAAAGCCCCTGGCATTCACCAGGGGCATATTTTGTATTATTACTGGGCATCTTTAATTGAGAATGACATTCTTCCCATCTTGTCCTTACCCATACACTTAACAGTTACTACATCTCCAAGTGTAAGAACATCCTCAACATGGTTGATTCTTTCCTTTGCAATCTTTGAAATGTGAACCATTCCTTCCTTTCCAGGAGCGAACTCTACAAATGCACCGAATTCTTTAATTGAAACAACCTTACCTGTGTAAAGCTTACCTTCTTCAAATTCGTTAACAATTATATCGATAATTCTCTGAGCTTCAGCCATCTTTTCTGTGTTAATACCACAAATTGATACCATTCCCTCTTCTGTAATATCGATCTTAACTTCGTTTTCTTCCTGGATAGCCTTAATAACCTTACCCTGCTTACCGATAACATCACCAATCTTTTCTGGATCAATCTGGATTGATACAATCTTTGGAGCATATTCATTAACAGTCTTTCTTGGCTCAGCAATAGCTGGTTTCATACATGTGTCCATGATGAACATTCTAGCTTCACGGCATCTTGCAATAGCGCCCTCAACGATTGGACGTGTAAGACCATGAATCTTAATATCCATCTGAATCGCTGTAATACCATCTACTGTACCTGTTACCTTAAAGTCCATATCTCCGAAGAAATCTTCAAGACCCTGAATATCTGTAAGAAGTACAAAATCATCATCTGTATCGCCTGTTACAAGACCACATGAGATACCTGCAACCATCTTCTTAATAGGAACACCTGCAGACATAAGAGACATACATGATGCACATGTTGAAGCCATTGATGTAGAACCATTTGACTCGAATGTTTCAGATACGCAACGAATTGCATATGGGAACTCTTCTTCTGATGGAAGCACTGGGATGAGTGCTCTTTCTGCAAGTGCACCATGTCCAATTTCTCTTCTTCCTGGTCCTCTAGATGGTTTTGTCTCACCTACAGAGTATGAAGGGAAGTTGTAGTGATGAATATATCTCTTAACAACTTCATTAGAATCAAGACCATCAACCTTCTGTGCTTCTGATAAAGGAGCAAGTGTTGTAATGTCACAAATCTGTGTCTGTCCACGTGTGAACATTGCTGAACCATGAACTCTTGGAATTAAATCAACTTCAGCAGCTAAAGGTCTAATCTGTGTGATTTCTCTTCCATCTGGACGCTTATGATCTTTAAGAATCATCTTACGTACAGTCTTCTTCTGATACTGGTAAACAGCTTCGCCTAATATTGCAAGCCACTCTTCATTGTCTGCAAAAGCCTCTTCAAGCTTAGCTGTAATCTCTTTGATATTTCCTTCTCTTGTCTGCTTATCATCTGTAAATACAGCTGTCTCCATCTCTGCTGGAGGAATGATCTCCTTGATTTTAGCAAACATTTCCTCTGGAATAGCACAGCTTGTGTATTCCATTTTCTTCTTACCAACTTCAGCACAAATCTTATTTACAAATGCTATGATTTCCTGGTTAATTTCATGACACTTATAAATAGCCTCAATCATCTTTGCCTCTGGAACTTCATTAGCGCCAGCTTCAATCATAATAACCTTCTCTGCTGTAGATGCAACTGTAAGGTTAAGATCTGAATTCTTCCACTGTGACTGTGATGGGTTTACAATGAACTCTCCATCAATTAATCCAAGCTGTGTTGTTGCGCAAGGACCGTCAAATGGAATATCTGAAATTGAAGTTGCAATAGCAGAACCGAGCATAGCAACAAGTTCCGGTCTGCACTCTGGGTCAACTGCCAATACAAGATTGTTAAGTGTGCAGTCATTTCTGAAATCCTTAGGGAAAAGAGGTCTCATAGGTCTATCAATAACTCTCGCTGTAAGAACAGAGTTTTCTGATGCCTTACCTTCTCTCTTATTAAATCCACCAGGAATTTTACCTACTGCGTACATCTTCTCTTCGAACTCTACTGAGAGAGGGAAGAAAACAATACCATCTCTTGGATTTTCTGACGCTGTAGCTGTTGAAAGAATAGTTGTGTCACCATAGTGCATTAAAGCTGCGCCATTTGCCT
>JAUNIR010000053.1 GCA_030523345.1 Lachnospiraceae bacterium | reverse complement strand
CACCTGTAGTATTGGTTGTTACGCTTCTTCATAGTAGCATAGACTTAGTACCAATTGAAGACCTTAAATCCAAATATGGTTTTTCCAGCAAAGATAAGCTAATATTATATGTCGGAAGGTTCGTAGAAGAAAAGCGACCATTAAGAGCAATAGAGGTATTTTCAAAGGTACATGGTAAAGATGAAGCCTACAAGCTGATAATGATAGGACAGGGACCGATGCATTCGGCAATTGATGAATGCATAAGAGGTCATGCGTTGGAAGGGTATGTTACGATAGTTTCTCATATACCGAATAAAGATATGTGGGAGTTTTACTCTATGTCAGATTGCTTTATTAATCTTAATCAGCAGGAAATATTTGGAATGGCAATATTAGAAGCAATGTATTATGGATGCAAGACTGTCGCGTGGACAGCGCCGGGGCCAGACTATATCATAGATGATGGTATAGATGGATACATTGTAAGGTCTGATGATGAGGTAATAGATAGAATCCTATATAAGGGTGATGTTTCGTACGCATCAAGGAATAAGATATTAGAATGTTTTACTTGGAAA
This sequence comes from Lachnospiraceae bacterium, assembly GCA_030523345.1. Classification (GTDB taxonomy): domain Bacteria; phylum Bacillota; class Clostridia; order Lachnospirales; family Lachnospiraceae; genus UBA2868. The sequence goes on along the minus strand of JAUNIR010000053.1, from coordinate 16,634 downwards.
GCTACTGCAAGTAATATAGTAGAGGTTTTGAAATGACATTATCTGTTATAACACCTTGCTTTAATAGTGAGAAGACAATTGAGCGAACGCTGCAAAGCTTAATTGATCAAATAGAGTATATAGACGAATACATAGTAATAGACGGATTATCTACTGACAACACATTAGGAATCATCAAGAAATACGAGTCTGCATTCAATGGCAAATTAAGAATCGTGTCTGAAAAGGATAATGGAATTTATGATGCCATGAATAAAGGAATTAGGCTTGCTACAGGTGATTTGATTGGAATAATTAATTCTGATGATTGGTATGAAAGGAATGCTCTGAAGACGGTTCTGAACAAATATGACGGATCAAAGTACTGTATAATATATGGTATGCTAAAAGTATGGCAGAATGGAAAGCTGAAGTCTGCATATTTCAAGTCTCATGAATTTATAGAGGAAGCAATGATAGCTCATCCGACATGTTTTGTTACTAAGACTGTTTATGAAGATTATGGTTTATACAACACTGCTTATAAAAGCTCTTCAGATTATGAATTTATACTCAATGCGTCGAAAAGAAAAGACGTAAAGTTTATCCCGGTATTAGAATTTATAAGTAACTTTACTGCTGATGGTATGTCAAGTGGTCAAAAGGGTGTAAGAGAGACATTACATATTCAGTATAAGAACGGACTGATTTCGTATAAAAATTATATTTTTCATACTACTAAAAGCAAGATATATGAATTGCTTCATAGATAGTATTTGTTATAACTACAATGCTAAAAGAATTAATAAAAAAAACATATCTATACAACATTTATAATGAGATAAAGAAAATTACATATCCAGTTAGGCTTAGTATTAATAAGGTGGATAGAAAAAGGCCTAGTGAGGTGGCAGTTAGCAATAATGACGGTGACGCCCCAAGAATAATAGTATCACTCACTACTTTTCCAGGAAGAATAAATATTGTTTATAAGGCTTTATACTCTATTATGAATCAGACTGTGAAGCCAGATATGATTATACTTTGGCTATCAAGAGATCAGTTTAGAGATATTCAGTTACCTAAGGAATTAACGGATCTTTCCCAGTTAGGACTTACTATCAAGTGGGTGGATGGTGACATCAGATCATATAAGAAATTAGTTCCTGCGCTTATGGAATATCCAGATGATATCATTATTACAGCAGATGATGACTTGTATTATCCTATATATTGGATTGAATCATTGATTAAATCGTATAAAAAGTATCCTAATGATATTCATAGTCACCTGATTACGAGATTGTCGCGTGAGGGAGACAAAGTAATATATCAAAACAGATCTCGCTCAATGAGTGGAGAGGCTTCATACTATAATAAGTTGCTTGGTGGAAGTGGAACTCTATATCCACCACATAGCTTAAATGAGAAGGTAACGGATATACGCCTTTTTACAAAGCTTGCACCGACATCTGATGATATATGGTTCTGGTCAATGGCAGTTTTAAATAGACATAAGATTAGATGGATTGAAAATGGAATGCCAGACATATTTTGCGTAGAAAAGTCTCAGGAAACAGATTGTTTGTGGAAAGTGAATGATAATGAGGCTAATGTTTTTGAAAAGCATCTGAACGATGTTATTAGATATTTTGATTTAATGGATATTTTGGAGTCGGACTGATTTAAATGTTTAATTATAGAACTAGATTAAAATTAAAAGGATAGTATGAACAGCCAATAATATCAATGCAGGAAATGATGAAAAATAAAAAGATTATCAGGAGTGGCAGCTATGTTGTAGCTGTTATTTTATATTTTTTTATTGTAAATAAAAGCAGAAGAGAACTAATGTTAAGGGGAAATGCTGAATTACAGTAGAATTCTATTTAGTAAGTAAGTAGTAAATTAATATGATTAATATAATTAAAGACTATATAATTAATAAAGTGGTGCGTGGTTATAAGAATTTAAGTGCACCTGCAAAAGCCTCATTATTTTATACTTTGTCAAATATAATGAATAATGGTGTGGCTTTTCTTTCGACCCCTTTTTTTACAAGAATACTTAGCCAGGAAGAATATGGTACGGTAAGCCTTTATTATTCTTGGTTCACTATAATATCAGTATTTGCAACATTTCAATTCCCTTCGGGAGTATTTAATAAAGCTATGATAAAGTATGAGGATGATAGGGACGGATATACTTCATCAATGCTGACATTAACATCCTTATGTACAGCATTTCTTTTTGGCATTTACATTCTCACGCATAAGTTCCTTGAGCAATTAGTATCATTGTCGCTGCCAATGGTGACGATGATGTTTTTAGATATTTTTTTAACATCAATAGTATTATTTTGGACAATTAGAGAAAGGTTCGAATTTAGGTATAAAGCGGTAGTTATTGTTTCAGTCGGGGCTAATGTTCTGGCAACAATTGTCAGTTTATTACTTACAATATACATATCTGGAGATAAGGCTTTTCTTAAGATATTAGGCGTAGTAAGTGTACACCTTATTATATATTCATATTTATTCTTTGTTATATTCCGTAAGGGCAAGAAGATAGTAAGCAGGGAATATTGGAAGTATTCGTTTGCATACAATTTACCGTTGATTCCACATTATTTATCGCAACAGGTATTAAATCAGTCAGACAGGATAATGATTGATAATATATGTGGTAAGGCTGACACTGCAGCATATTCGTTAGCTTATCAGATTGCGATTGTTATGCAGATAATAACAAGTGCTATTCATGCAAGCTTCATGCCATGGACATTCCAAAAGTTAAAGGATGGAGAAGCAAAGGAAATAGGAAAGAGAGCTGTCCAAATAGAACTGATGATTGGATTGGCGTGTGTAGTTTTTCCGTTATTTGCTCCGGAATTTGTCTATATATTAGGTGGAGAAAAATATCACCGGGCAATTTATATAATACCGCCAGTAGCTATGAGCGTTTTGTTTATTACAATATATGATTTCTTTGGTAATATTGAGTTTTATTTCGAAAAGACAAAATTTGTTATGGTGGCATCGACGTTGGTTGCGGTGGCCAATTTGGTGTTGAATGCACTTATGATTCCAGTATTTGGGTTTGTAGCGGCGGGTTACACTACGCTAATATGCTATATATTATATAGTGTTGTTCACTACATATTTATGAGGGTAGTCTGCAGACAGAACAATATTGAAGTGCCTTATAATGGGGTAAAGGTATGGGGAATATCAATTGCATTTACAATATTATCTGTATTTGTATCGTTCATATATGACTATTTTGTTTTAAGGTATTGCTTTATAGTAGTGATGGCTATAATAGTTGCGATATTATTAAGGAAGAATAAAGATATAATTAAACAAGTTTTATAATTAGTGAGCTTCTCTATAATACTATTTGGAAGAACATAATTACGGAGAGACAGACGTGAACATAATTCAAAAAACGGTATTAAATACACTTACATTAATATCACCAAAATTAAACACAAAATTTTTATATTTATATAAATTTAAAAGAAGATTAGATTTGAATAACCCTAAAACGATAAATGATAAAGTATTGTGGCTTAAATTTAATACATATTGGAATAACCAGTTGATAAAGGATTGTGCAGATAAATATAGGGTTAGAGAATATATAGAGGCAAAGGGACATGCAGACCTGCTTAACGAATTGCTAGGCGTATACGAGAAACCAGAAGAGATAGATTGGGATAGTCTTCCAAATGAATTTGTCATAAAGTTAAATGTTGGATGCGGTTGTAATTTAGTTGTAGGTGACAAATCTAAACTGAATATAGAAGATACAATCAAAACCATGAATTCATGGTTTAAAGTGAATCACTGGATTACATATTCTGAAATGCAATACAAAGGAATTAAGTCATATATAATAATTGAAAAGTATTTAGGTAATCCTAAGGGGGAACCACCAGTTGATTATAAATTTTACTGCATGAATGGTAAAGCTAATTCTGTAATGGTATGCGAAGACAGAGGTAAAGATAAAAAGCCTAAATTTTTCTTTATGGATAAAGACTGGAATAAATTGCCACTTACAGAAGAGGTCTTTTTATATCCTGATTTTGTAATAGAAAAGCCTGCAAAAATTGATGAGGCATTTTCTATCGCCGAGAAGTTATCGGAAGATTTCCCTTTTGTAAGGGTGGACTTGTTTATTGTAGATGATAGAATCTATTTTGGAGAACTGACATTTACCCCATCGGCTGGACTGGACGAAGATTTTAAATTCATCGTTCCGGGTGAGGGAGTAGATACAGATACTATACTTGGAAGGCAGCTTGTTTTACCTTAATGTAGATTCCCGTTGTAGTTTATAAAATGTATTTACTCAATTTGGGTATGAGACTACGTAAATATGAGGCAACAAAAGATATAAAAAAGACAACGATTGTAATAGTAATTGTTGCTATAATCGGGTTGAACGTCAAAGTGTTAATTCCAAATAGATTATCTAATTGTTCTATTATTAGGGCATGAATAAGATATGCTCTAAAACTGTATTTGGATAATAATGATATTATGTTTTTACTCTTTTGACTAAGTTTGCGACTAGAAAAACCATACTTAAATAACACAAAAACACCTAATGATTCGAATAGGACATTAAGGGTAAAGTTGCTTTATGAGTGTTAAACATTGTGTGAATTGAGGAGTCAGAAACGTGAATATTAGGGATAAAATCAGAAAATATCTCAGTAGAATTTCTGATTTAACAATATTTTTTATAAAAGGGATTATTATATATAGTCCAGCTATCATATATAAAAACCACATATGATAGTGTCCATATATTAGTCTAAAGCATACGCCGATAAGATTGGAACCCTGAACAATATCAATTAAAGCATATATTATTGACCAAAATGCAAATGTAGTAATAATTCTAAAAACATATTTTTTGTAAATTTGAGGTACGCTAAGTTCTTTTTCTAAAAAAGAGAACCGCTAATCATTACAAAGACAGGCACGCTCCATCTAGAAATACTATCCCAAACATTGAATATCTGTCAGGAAAATGAATGAACATCAGTATTGTACCAATTTGATGCAGATACATGAAGTAAGATGACCGCCAAAGTTGCAAAGACTCTCAGATTATCAAAATATAAAATTCGATCAGAACCTGGATTGTTTGTTATGTGTGGATTGCGGTGTGTCATATTTATTTTTTCCTTGTTTGAAAAATTTATTTCGATATATAATTATAGTATAATACAATGATATGTAAAATAAAGTAGTAATGAATAGTTGAGCGAAAAAAGTAATAGAAATCATTAGGAGTATAATATGTCAATAAGAATCCATAATTTTGGTGGAATAATAGGATGGAACCTTAAGAAATATTTACCAATGCTCTCAAGTGAGAGTTACTTAAAGCTTCAATTTGTAAGTCGTAGAAAATCTCAGAAGAGATATATAGATATGTTCTTGAGTGCTGAAACTGCGCCACATCCTCTCGTAGTAAATATAGAGACAGTTAATAGGTGTAACAGTACGTGCGAGTTCTGTACGGCTAATATTAATGCTGAGAAGCGTCCATATATGAAGATTGAGGATGAACTATATTATTCAATCATTGATCAGCTTGCTGATTGGGGATATAAAGGACATCTGACATTGTATGGTAATAACGAACCATGGCTTGATACGCGTATAGTGGAATTTCATAAATATGCGAGGGAAAAACTACCGGAGGCATTTATATTTATGTCAACCAATGGGCTTATTCTTAATATTGACAAAGTAAATGCTATTAAGCCATATGTGAACCAGCTTATAATAAATAACTATTGTAGAGATATGAAGCTTCACAAGAATATTCAGGAGATTTATGATTATATAAAGGCTAATCCTGATGATTATAAGAACGTGGATATCTTGATTCAGATGAGATACTTAGGAGAGGTTCTTACCAATAGAGCAGGATCTGCCCCTAATAAAAAGTCTAAGGGTAAGATTATAAAGGAAACATGTCTGATGCCATTTACAGATATGTGGATAGTTCCTAATGGGAAGATGGGGATTTGCTGTTGTGATAATTTCGAGGTTACAGACCTTGCGGATTTACACGAAGTGTCTTTAAAAGATGGCTGGAATTCAGCAAAGTACCAGGAACTGAGAAAATCTATAGCTGATGGACGACAGAATTATCCGTTCTGCAAATATTGTGATTTTATTGATGCAGGTCTACGTATGGATGCCGTCAATGATGCGTTGACAGGCGGTGAAATGCATGGCGCAAGACAGAGTGTGTTTAAATAGGTGAGAATGTACTGACAGAACATGAAGAAAAAATTATTAGCTTTAATTATATTAATAACAGCATCTCTTGCACTGATAATCGGAGCATATGATTATTACAGTAAGAGATTGAATATTATAGAAAACTGGATGTTTACAGATGAGCAGATTGAAGCCTATGGACCGTTTTGGATACAGGTTCCAGCGGCGGAGAATGATGGTCTTTTTTCCGACATTGATGGAATTCAGTTTGATGAGGATGGTAGTAATATCTATCTTATATTCCCAGAAGATGTAAAGACGGATAAGCTTGTTTTCTATGTTAGAGACGGTTATGAGTCTAATTACGAGGCAAGACGTGTTGCCAATTTTGAAAAGGATGGAACTATAAGTCTTGCTGGAAAAACAATAAATATGATTAAGACAGATGTACCGATTATGTACATTGATACTGATGATGAAAATATGCCATTTTCGGAGTTTAAATTCACTAAGGAAAGAGATAGCATATGTACCGGAAATCTGTATAGTAGCGATCTACATGGACCTATAAAAGTATCGCTTAAGCCTAGAGGAAATGTTACCTGGTCAGGGCCAGTCAAGAAGCCATACTCTATTTCTATTGATAAACGTAGAAACATTTTTGGTCTTGGCGAAGTTAAGAACTGGAATCTTCTTGCGGATTATTTTGACTTAAGTCTTATGAGAAATTTTACGATTAATAAGTTAGCCCATGCTGTTGGCGTTGAGTACGAACCCAATATGACACATACGGTACTATTTATTAATGGGGAATTTGAAGGTCTTTACTTGTTATCGACTAAGGTACAGGTTGATAGAGAGGCTATGAAGCTTAAAAAGGATGATTGGCTAGTATGTTGGGGAGCTACACGACCTGAACAGATAATACCTTACGAGTCAAAGAGCTGGTTTTCGGACACAGATCTAGATTATCCATATGTGGATCTAAAATACCCTAAGGAAGATTCTGAAAAAGGGATAAAAGAAAAACAGGCAATCATTCAGGAGTATATGAACGCTATAGAAGATGAAACATCAGACAGGTTCCTTGATTACCTAGATATTAAGAGTATGGCTAAATGCTACTGGGTACAGGAATTTTCTATGAACATCGATGCGGCTTTTAGAAGCACATACTCATTCTGGGATTCGTCAGCTGAAAAGATGCATTTTGCACCAGTTTGGGATTTTGATTATTCATTGGGCGTTACAGGTACTAAACCGTCATTTGATGGAGGAGAGGTGGAATTCGCTAATCCAGAAGGATGGAAAGTGAGAAATCTTGCTTATTTCCATGAATTATTTGAACATCCGGAGTTTGTCCAAGCTGTAAATGAAGAGTACTTTAGAGAAGGCGGAGTCAGAGATGCTATTTACGAGGGCGTCAATACATTTACTACGGAGAAGGAACGTATTGAACCAATAGCGAATCTTGATTATAGTAAGTACAGTAAATATTCAAGAGAACTTGAACTATTCCCTTATACGAATTCGTATGATGAATATGTACAGAGAGTTTTTGATATGTACACAAGGCGACTTCAGTGGATCGATAATGAAATGACTAATAATAATTAGTCTGTGACAATAAACTGTTTATTTGATATACTTATTTGCGAGATGAAGATACCATTTAATAAACCACCATATATTGGTAAAGAAAATGAATATGTTTTAAGTGCTGTTGCTAATGGACACATTAGTGGAGACGGAGAATATACTAAGAAATGTGCAGCTAGAATGGAGGAAATGACGGGTACAAAACGCGCATTACTTACGACTTCATGTACTCATGCTACAGAGATGGCAGCACTTCTTGCTGGCATTAATCCAGGGGATGAAGTAATAATGCCATCCTACACATTTGTCTCAACAGCTGATGCATTTGTGTTAAGAGGGGCAGCTCCTGTATTTGTGGACATTCGCCCGGACACCATGAATATTGATGAGACATTGATAGAAGATGCTATAACAGATAAAACCAAAGCTATAGTGCCTGTGCATTACGCAGGTGTTGGATGCGAAATGGATACAATTATAGACATCGCAAAACGTCATAACCTTATAGTCATAGAAGACGCAGCGCAGGCAATTGCATCTACATACAAGGGTAAAGCGCTTGGTACATTTGGAACCTTCGGATGTTATTCATTCCACGAGACTAAAAACATTAGCATGGGAGAAGGCGGGGCTCTTCTTATTCAGGATGAAAGTATGATAGAACCTGCCGAAATTATTCGTGAAAAAGGTACTAATAGAGCTAAATTCTTCAGAGGTCAAATTGATAAGTACACGTGGGTTAATTATGGAAGTTCATATTTGCCATCCGATATGAATGCAGCGTATTTATGGGCTCAGTTAGATAATATTGATTTAATTCAGAATAAGCGTTTAAAAGTTTGGAACATGTATCGTGAAGGCTTAAAGGCTTTGGCTGAAAAAGAATATATTCAGTTTGGAGAAATTCCTAAGGAATGCACTAATAATGCTCATATGTTATACATTAAAGTTGCTGACCTAGAGGAAAGAACAAAGCTTATTCAGTATCTTAAAGATAAAGGTATTATGGCGGTATTCCATTATGTACCGTTGCATTCGGCTCCAGCGGGACAGAAATTCGGCAGATTTAACGGTGAGGACAAATTCACTACTAAGGAAAGCGAAAGATTAATAAGACTCCCTCTTTTCTATTCTATTACTGATGAAGAAGTCGAATACATTATAGATACAATTGTAAAGTATTTTGCTTAGGTGGAATAGTTAGATGACAAATCAATATAACGAGATAATGGAGTTGGTCCCTGAATCATTTACGAGTGGGAAATTGCAGTATTGCATTATGACAATGGATGATACTGAAATAGTCGTTAACTTGCGTAATGCGGAGCATGTTAGAAATAATTACATATATCAAAAGCCTATAACGGTAGAAGAACATACTAATTATTTCAGAACCAAAATCGAAACAGGGCAGATATTACAATATATCATGAAGGAAGCGAACACGGGTGATGCTATAGGGTGCGCGTTTCTAAAGGACATAAATCTATCTGACAGAATAGCAGAATTTGGTGTATTTATTGGGGATAAAAACGCCCTTGGAAAAGGCTACGGGGTAGATGCTGTTAGCCAGATGAAGTGGCTGGCATTTGATAAACTCAAATTAGATAAATTAATTCTTAGAGTTTTAAGCTATAATGGTGTTGCTTATAACATATATAAAAAGGCTGGATTTTTTGAAGTAAGTAGAGAATTCGAAGAAAATGCTGAAGCGAACAATCCTAGAGAAATAATACTTATGGAATTTATAAGTGAAAGAGGATAAATGTGAGAATAATATCTTTTGTAATTCCTTGTTACAGGTCATACAATACAATATCAGATGTTGTTGCTGAAATAGATAGGACTATGTCAGCCCATGAGAATGATGACTATGAAATTATTCTTGTAAATGATTGTTCTCCGGATAATACAATCGATGTACTAAAGAATCTGGCTGAAAACAATAGTCATGTTATGGCAATAGATATGGCAAAGAATTTTGGACAGCATGCAGCACTACTTGCCGGAATACGACATACTACAGGAGATATTGTTGTGTGTCTTGATGATGATGGACAGACTCCACCATCAGAGGCCTATAATCTTATTGATAAGTTAGCAGAATTTGACGTATGCTATGCTTCATATGAAGGAAAAAAACATTCCGCATTTAGAAACTTTGGAAGCAGCGTAAATGATAAGATGCTTGAAATCATGCTTGATAAGCCAAAGACATTGTATGCTTCAAGCTATTTTGCGATGAAGAGATATATCGCTGATGAAATCGTAAAATACACGAACCCATATCCATATATAATGGGACTTGTGCTAAGAACTACAAATAGCATTACATCGGCTCCAGTAAACCATAAGGAGAGAGCATCGGGACGTTCTGGCTATTCCATTTCAAAGCTTTTATCATTGTGGATTAATGGTTTTACTGCTTTTTCTGTTAAGCCATTGAGAATTGCATCACTCATGGGAATTTTGTGTGCTGTGATTGGCGGGATTTTCTCTATATGGGCAGTAATTAATAAACTTACTAACCCTGCAGCACCTATAGGCTGGACAACACTTATAATTGTTCTTTTAATTATAGGTGGGATGATTCTATTTGTACTAGGTATGCTCGGAGAATATGTTGGAAGAATGTATATCAGTATGAATAATTCGCCGCAGTATGTTATAAAAGCAAAATACGGGCATTATCGATAAAGTATCCTATAGCCCGGATATGAAGTGTCACAGCTGAATCCCACACTTGTAAGATAGTCAGATATGTGATTCCATTCATAACCTAATATATATACAGCATCTTCGTCTATATCAAATGTCTCTGGAAAGGCGAAGGTGTAATGATCAAGAGTTAAGAAATTGCGCTCTTCATCAGGGGTTTGTTCTCTGAGTTCTACATAATCGGAAAAAACTTTAGGATCCATTTCTAAACACATAGCTATAATCCATTCACCATATGTTCTATTTTCATAATTGAGCTCTAAGTATACTGGTTTTTCGCCATTTGGGTTGTACATACTTTCCTCATACTTGATTACGTCGCCAGGAGCTGTTGAGAAGAACAGAGCAGGGAAACCGTAAGTGGCTGTCATATGTCTAAAGTAGAAGTTAGTATATAGCAAGAAGCTTAAAGCAAGTACTGCGAGTGTTGAAATAACGAGAGATTTACTTACAAGGCATGATATATTGATTTTAGTATCGTCTGTTGACTCTTTTGTTATTTTATCGGATTTACCGCATGAACATTCATCAATCGAATATCCAGATATATATCTGAGACCTGCAATTATTAAGAGAATGAATGCAATGTAAATAGGGTTTACTTTGTATGTATTACAACCACTATCAAATAAAAATCCAAAGTATACACTGAATGAAAATAGCACTACAGGGGCTAGAAGATTTAACTTGCGGTTTTTTACAGATTTGTAAAGAACAATAAAACCTATAACTGAGCCAAGAACAAAAAGAGGAATCGAAGCCCAATATATTGTTCCAAATTCGCCTATGGAGTTGTAATTATACTTATTGTCTCCAAAGATTACAGGAACTATATTGCCGAGGTTTCTAAATATGTTACCTAAGGCTAATTCCCCAATTCGGTAGTTTCCAAGTTTCTGGTAGTCGGAACCTAAGAAGTAGAATGGCTTTATAATTCCTATATTTACAAGTTGCTCTAAGAATGTAGGGAATCCGATTAATAGACAAGGAATAAAAGTAGCAATCATGTTTTTGAATTTGAATTCTTTAACAATAAGTAAGTATGCAAAGAATAGGACGAAGAATACAGGCATCATAATAAAAGCAAGGATATATGCAATAAGCGTTAGCCCCATAAAGATACCTAAAAATACATAATCTCTTGTCTTGCCATATTTTAATGCGCGCATCATAAAGTAAAGTGCAATGGTACATACAAAAAGCATCTGATACGCGTTAAGCCCCCATCTACTTGCTGAAAAGACATAAGGTGTAATTGTTACGAAGATTGGACCTAAAAGAGCAAATCTTCTGTTTTCATATAACTGATATACAATTCCAAACGCTGCAAAAAAGCACGGAATAGAGCTGACGGCCATTACCTGACGCATTAGCTTAACAGAAAATGGGAAGAATTTAAGCACAACCACACACATATATGTATATAGTGGGCTGTGGCCATCACCGTACGCTACGGGAAGCCATGGATATCTATTACCGAGACGATCAGTTCCAAATTTTGCAAGGCTTTGAGCATCTATCCAGTAGCCTACTTCATCAAGGTGAACACCAGCTGGTATTGCCTCTATTGCAAAGAATCTTGTGAATAAAAATACTGCAAATATGCAGAGTAGAGCAATCATCCAGTATTTATCAAGCAAGTAAATGCATGTGTTATATAGCTTGATAATAGGTGAATCAGCATTAATTTGTTTATTATTAGCGAGTTTTTTATTAGATAAGTAAGATATTAAACAAAAAATAGATACTATTATGAGTGACGCATATTTGAAAATGTAATACATTTAGTAAGCCTCCTGATAACGGCAAAAAATCTCGATAAACTGTTAAAATAATATCATAAGGGGATATGTTTCGCAAACATATGATGGTATAATGAATAAGTTGTGATAGAATACATGGATTGTGTTTACTTAACAGGTTAAAAGGAATTATATCGTGAGTTTTGAAGACGAAGTAAAGAAGTTTTTTAGAGCAATTAGTAGAAAGTATTATGTGACATTTTTAGCGGCGATTGGATGCGGTTTATTTGCTCATTTATACCAGTTTACTAATAAAATATTTAACTATGATGAATTAGGGCAGACACCTGCCGGATTTGGCGCTGGAATAGGCTTGGGCAGATGGGGACTTGAACTTGTCGGAGGTATTGTCGGGGCCTTCTTCAGAACGTATTCTCTTCCTATGATAAACGGAATGATCACGCTTTTATTTATTGCGTTGTCTGCGTGCATACTTGTGGAGGTTTTTGATATAAAAAACGAGGTGGTATGTTTCTTGATGGGTGGAATTATTGCTGTCTTTCCTGCATTAGTTGGTACATACTTCTTTATGTTTACAGCACCATATTATGGATTTGCAATGTTCCTTGCATGCGCAGCCGGTAAGCTCTTAATTGAGGGATTCTCGGGAGAGAAGATTAAGTGTTTAAGTATTGTTTTCGGATTTTTGCTTCTAACCCTTTCTACAGGAATATACCAGTCTTATTGCTCAGTTACTCTATGTGTTGTGCTGATAAGCCTTGTTATAAGTTTCTATGAAGGCAGCGCAGAATGGAAGAAGTTATTATTTAGTGGTATTAGTTATTGTGTAATTTTTGTTATGGCTCTTGGTTCATATATAGGGCTTACTAAGATTTCTACTAAAGTTTCAGGAATTGAACTCGCTGGCTATAAAGGGATGGACAGTATGGGTTCTGTGAATCTTGGAGCACTCTGCTTTTCTTTTATAAAAACATATCTTGATTATTTCAAATTAATGACAAGCGAGGACATATACCAAATCAATCCGATTTTTTTAGTCAATCTAATTTTTATAATTGCGAATATTGTTTTGGTCATATTGGTTATTGAAAGACTTAGAAAGAAAGAAGAAGTTATAAATAAAATAGGGCTTTTGTTGGCATTGATACTGACTCCAGTAGCCATGTTTTTCCCTGAGGTTATGACTCAGGCTCGAGGAGGAGTGTATTCTTTAATGGTATATTCTGCGGTATTTGTGTTTATTCTGCCACTTGCACTATATGATAAGAGACATGTTTTAGACAGTAAAGACATTATTGGCAGAGTGCTATGTGTTTCTGTGTTTGTAAATATTCTTATTTATATATGGTTTGCTAATGGCAACTACCAGGCACTTCAGTATACGATGTATCACGATATGGCATACTTCGAGACACTGACTACACAAGTTAAGTCATTAGATGGGTATACACCTGAACTTAAGGTTGCGCTAGTGGGAGATCATTTTGAAGACCCTACTTTTAAGGCGGGCGCACTTATGGGAGAATTCTTTGATATTAGCGGTAAGCTAGATACTAACATTAGTTATTTCAATAATATCTATATATGGACAAGCTATTTAGGATTCACACCAGAAGTAATAGAGTTTAAGGATTCGGAGTACTTGAGCGAGATGGATGAAGTAAAGAAAATGCCTTGTTACCCGGAAGATGGTTCTATTGCCATTATAGGTGACACAGTTGTAATTAAGACTAGTGAATAAAAAGTGAGATAGTAAATTGGTTAAGGTTAACGATTTTTTAGTAAAAATAAAAAAGTTCATAGAGAAATATGCGTATGTATGTTTATTTATAATATTTGTTGTATTCCTATTCTCGAGGCTATTTAGACTCGCGAATCTTCCATACGGAATACATGTAGATGAGCAAGGGGCTGTTCTTGACGGCTACTATCTGTCTCACTACGGATATGACAGAAATATGGCTCATATGCCACCACATTTAAGAAACTATTTTAATGGTCAGAGTGCTTTATATGCATATTCTGCAGCGTTAGTATTTAAGATCTTACCATTCTCTATTTTTGCAGCAAGATTACCAGCTGTTATCTGGGGATGTGTTGGGTTCTTTTATCTATTTGTGTTATGTAAGGACTTATTTAATGATGATAAGTCTATAGCATTATTAGGACCAGTTTTTTACACAATATTCCCATATATAATGTCATCACAGAGATGGGGACTTGACTGTAATTTGTATGCACCTCTTGCGGTGGCATCGCTTTACTATTTTATAAAAGCAATGAAGTCTACTAAGATAAGAGACTATGCAGTTGCAGGAGCGGTAATTGGACTAACACTTTATACCTATGCGCTATCATATGTGGTAACTCCTATTTTCCTTATTTTTGCATTTATTTATATGCTTTGGGTTAAAAGGTTTGAATTTAAGAAGTGGGTAGCAATGGCGGTGCCTTGTTTTGTCTTGGCATTACCGCTTATTTTGTACCAATTAGTTAATATGGAATTTCTGCCTGAATTTAATTTCCTTGGAATGGATATATTGAGATTAGGAGACTATAGGGCAGGTGAAATCTCTTTCAAAAATGTAATTGTTAATCTGGGATTCATACCTAAGATTTTTTTCGGAGGAGATGGACTTCCATACAATGCTTTTGACAATACAATTGCATATGGAACAGTGTATGCCGTGTTAGCTCCGGTAATAATTGCTGGAATTATTATGTCAACCATCGATGTTGTGAAGAAAGTTAAAATACGAGAACTGGATGAGTATGCTTTTATATGGCTATTTACAATTAGTTCGCTAATTGTGATCCTACTTGGGGAGGGTCCTAGTATTAACCATGTGAACCAGCTTTACCCGGTTTTCTGTATATACACAGCGTACTGTATAGTGAAAATTACAAAGAAATGGTATATATTCACGCCGGCAATACTTTTAGTATCAGCCATTTGTTTCCTTTGCTATTCTAAGTTCTATTTTATGGATCAGAATGATGTATATGGCAAGAATATAATTTATTTTTATGGGACACAAGCCTATGAGATAGTTAATTATGCTGAAAAAACATATAACTCTAATGGAGACAAGACTGTTTATTTTGAGGAACAGTATGAGGATCAGGGAGCAGAGGTTTTCTTATTATCAGCACTTAAGGATGTTCCGCCATGGGAGTTTGATGAGAGTAGGACAGAATTTAAAAATGTTAAGCTTCATTTTCCAGAAAATTTTGACGAGAATGAAAATGCCATCTATATCGTAGGGTATAGTTGGGACTTTATAGCATCATATCTTATTGAGATAGGATTTAATGTAGATTTAAGTTACGAGAATTATTTTATTTTATATAGATAGAGGTTTTAATGGAGAAAAGCAAAAGTAGCAAAAAGGTTTATATGGAGATACTGCGTATAGCAGCATGTTTTTTCGTAATTGTTAATCACACAGTCAGAGGATATACAGTTAATTTCACAGAAGGAATAGATTTTTATTTATGTTCTGTCATATATGTTATGTGTAAAATTGCAGTTCCGGTATTTTTAATGATATCAGGTGCTGTTTTGATCCCAAAAGAGGATACGCCTAAGAAAAGTATAATGCGTGTAGTAAATGCGGTTGTTATTTTTATTGGTGCATCAGCAATTTACTATATTAAATATATTTCTGAAATGAATGCCGGTTTTTCAGTTAAGGATTTCGCATATATTATATGGACTGGAGAGGTAACAAATGCCTTTTGGTATATGTATACATATATTGCCATTCTTATGATGCTTCCGATAATCCGTATAATTGCAAAGGGAATTGTTAAGAATAACCTTTATAAGATTTATTTTGTAATATGGATTATTTTCTTCTCAATAATACCTGCCATCATAAGGCAGTTTGAAATTACAGAGATGACAGAGCACTTTGATTTGAGTCTGTTGTCAGGATATGTCGTATATTTTATTGCTGGATATATTATTGATTCAGTAATAGAACGTAAAAATAATAAGAAGATGTATGGATATGTAGGACTTGTAATCTACATATGTATAGCCTTTGCATTCGCTGCTTTATTATATTATATGGCTAAAAATGATATATCTTATCGTTTCTTTAAAGATGTCAGATATCTTCCAACAGTGGTACCGTCAATACTTGTATTCTTTACGGCATATTACCTAGAGCCTGTTAATGAAACTGTGAGAAAAGTATTCACATACCTTGGCGGACTTACGTTTGGCACATATTTATTATCAGACCTTATGATAGAGAAACTATGGCCGGTTTATGAATGGGCGATTAATAGAAAAGGGGCATTCTGCTCGATGGTAGTG
>JAUNIR010000181.1 GCA_030523345.1 Lachnospiraceae bacterium | reverse complement strand
CTAATCTTATTGCTCTTGCTTATTATATAATTCACAGTTAAAATATCTTAATTGATTTTTTATTAAAATTATTATATAATATATATGTAATTAAAAAAGGAAAAGTGATAATTATGTTTAATGAAAAAGATACTAGAGATTATGGAATAACATTGCAATATTTTTCAAAATCAACAAAAGACTACCCATATGAAGAAAAGGTTGAAATTGTTTTAGACAGTGATATCTCAGCTAGAGATGCTATCCTTGCTTTTGTAAAATTACTTAGAGATGCTACTTATAATATTGATTACACAACATTAGAACAAGTTGCGTTAGATATGAAAGATGGCTGGATATAAAAAATTAATTTGATAATTTTAAAAAATTATTATATAATATATATGTAAATAAGAAAAGGAAAAGGAAGGTAATTGAAATATGAAATTTAATGCGAATGAATTATTAGATAGTTTTAATAGAGAGTTAAATCAAATGGAGATTAATGAATTGTACAAAGCACTAATTGCTTACAATTTAGGGCTAGCGGAAATCACTGATGAAATCAATGAAAAACTAGAAAAGGTTTTAGATTTCTACTATGAAAGAGATGACATTATGAGTTTCATTAATGAAGATGTTCTATTCTATGCTGGTGAAACATTTGATGAGGAACTTGTAGATTAAATTGACTTTTTAAAAAAATTATTATATAATATATATGTAAATAAAAAATAAATAAAATATTTGGTCGCTAGAGGCGTAAGTGCTAGACTAAGGAGCGGGAATGGCCACCGCCGCCAATCAACTCAATCTTTATTACATTGCTACTCTTATGGGTAGCATTAGATAAAACAAATGAAACTGGTGAGATTCGCGAGTGGGAAAGCCCTCCCATTACCGTATGGTTACCCAAGGGTGCTTACAGACTAGTTGGTGGTGTAACAAGTAATGCGAACATAGTTGTTTTATCTAATGGTATCCACAAGATACTTGAGATACTGCGGCGGTGATGTTCAAACTCATTAAAAAGTAACATAAAACCGGGCTACTGGTCGGCTGCAAAAATGACCTGCTCTTTGAAAACTATATCAGCTGGGTAATTCGTAAGAACCCCGTGTGAGTCGCGAACTCATCAATTATTGAATAATTGTGGTGAAATGTGCATATAGACACGGCTGATAATCTTATATAAATGATGCGGGTGGCGAAAGATAAACGCACGGAAGAAAATATAGGTGTCGAGTAATGGAACAGGGAGAGGGATACTCCAAGCCATAGAGCGAATTAACACTAAATGTAATCCATATAGGCACGTTGGACAGGGTGAGACGCCCACCCCCGCATAACATTATAATTGCTCGGTAAACTTTGAAATAGGGAAGTGCCACGGGGGCCCGAACCCTCCAGCAAGCCGTAATCAGTCGGTAGCTGTGCCAGAGAATGTGGAAATGAAATTGGGGGCAATGACATATAGCTTGAAGATATTAACCATTTTATGATGTAAGTTTGTTAAGGTTAGTGGAGAGCGGAAACTTACTAAATCCATCACAGCGGCTTCGGCAAGAGCGTATGGGACTGTGGGGCACAGGCACAGAATAAAGATGGGCGTGCTGGAGTTTTAATGGAATAGCTGATAATCCCGTGCGAGTTTGACGGCCTTAGGGGAACTCGAGAACAAGCTAACTCTACAGCAATAGATGGAGTATAAAGATTGTGCTATTGCAAAAAATAATCAACGAATAAATCAATATCAACATATGGCGACTGCAGGACTACCATATGAGAGAAATGCTAGGGCAACTAGTCCACTTAAGTGGAGTGTGTGGAGTGATACGATATCTGGTTGGAGGAGTCATGACCTCACAAAATTGCGGACATAAAGAATGTGCAGAGATCCGCCGAAAATTTCAAAGATTTATTTTATTATCTAGTACAGGGATACCTCCCGAAAGGGAACGTGGCATAGGGTGCACACCTTAAATAAGGTCTATGGGGATCGGCGGGGAAGTAGTCGAGTCTTCCCAAACCACTGAAGACACAGTCCAGTGCTTCATAGATATGTTGATTTTATAAAAAAATTATTATATAATATAAATGTAATAAGAAAAGAAATTAACTGAAAAGTTAATGATTACCTAATCACCTCCTGCGGAATGCGATCACCGCGATATAAATTAGGAAGCTGTGTAGTAATGGAGACATCTCTTCCCGCAACTTAAATATGCAAAGTGAGATATGCTTTTTAAACTACCATATATAATTGCGTGTATATGATAGTTTCAAAAGTATTATTTGATAATTTTAAAAAATTATTATATAATATATATGTAATAAGAAAAAAAAAGAAACTTTCTTATGATTACCTCCCTTCGCGGAAACCTCAATGTGGGAGAGACAGACGATATATGGGGCTGTTGGTGGAATTGAGCAGTAAGTTGCTAGATCGGGTTTGGACTTACAAATGTTATTTGAAAATTTACAAAAAATATTATATAATATATATGTAAATAAAAAAGAAAGAAAAAATCAGGGTGCGAAAGCAAAATGGAAATAAAAAAGATTGTCCTGAGTTCCTACTTCTAATTTGATAATTTACAAAAAATATTATATAATATTTATATAAAGAAAAGAAAGAAAATAGTTTATACAACTTACCAAAAAAGGTGACGAGGCTATCTTTCTTACCAAGCAAACTATCGTAAATTATTTATAATAATGAAATGATTGGCTGGTCTAATGCTAAAGAGTTGTTAACATCTTATA